>JAESSK010000217.1 GCA_016764155.1 Rhizobiaceae bacterium | reverse complement strand
CAATATTGTCAACGGGTTTGGCGTCGAAGCGGGTAAGCCTTTGGCTAGTAACAAGCGTATCGCCAAAATTGCTTTCACTGGTGAGACTACGAAGTCGTGCGCCCACAACCGGGGCACGCAGCAACAATCGGNANNAACGAGCGAAAGCCCATNGTCTGCAATAATTCCTGCGACACCTGAACTTCACGCGTCCTGTCGCCACCCGGTTCAGGNGTCAGCGAAATGCGNATNGTGTCNCCAATCCCCTGTTGCAACACCATGCCCATGGCCGCCGATGAAGCGACCACACCTTTTGTGCCCATGCCAGCCTCGGTAAGCCCAAGATGCAAAGCATAATCGCAGCGCGATGCCAATTCCGTATAGACCGCGATCAAATCCTGAACCGCTGATACCTTTGCCGAAAGNATAATATGATCNCGTGGCAAACCCACCTGCTCGGCCATTTCNCCCGATATCAATGCCGATTGCACAACGGCCTCCTGCAACACTTTTTGCGCAGGTAAAGGGGAACCGGCTTCAAGATTTTCATTCATCAATTTGGTCAACAATACCTGATCNAGCGATCCCCAGTTCACACCAATGCGCACTGGCTTGTCATATTTGATTGCCATTTCAACAATCGANGAAAANTGCACATCTTTCTTTTTACCAAANCCCACATTGCCCGGGTTAATCCGGTATTTAGCCAAAGCCTCGGCGCAGGCAGGATGATCTTTTAGCAAGGTGTGACCGATATAGTGAAAGTCACCAACCAGCGGCACATCAAGCCCTTNAGCCAATAGTTTTTCGTGAATATAAGGCACAGCGGCAGCGGCTTCATCCCGGTCCACCGTGATGCGCACAAGTTCAGAACCAGCAATCGAAAGTGCCGCAACCTGCTCAACGGTCGCCTCAATATCGGCAGTATCCGTATTGGTCATCGACTGCACAACGATCGGCGCAAGTCCGCCAACCATAACGCCGCCCACATCAACCCCGACGGTTTGTTTGCGCGGGTACGGATCAGACAAATAGGTAGGTACATGCATTTGGTTCTGCGCCTCATTGGTTTCAAACTTACTGGTATCAAGGCCAGTTCTCATGTCAACAAATTCATTCATTTCACATATTTGCGGCGCCAGTCTGGCCATCCCATAGTAGTCATGCAAATATTTATTAGATTTTACTATTGCATTTACGTAAAGGTAAACTATATCCAGGTCATGTTGCAGTGCAGCAATGANCTGNAGCATAAACGTTCTCCGGGAGGGGCGATCCCGGAGGACACTATTTTTTAAGAGGAGAACTTCATGAGCAAAGACCAAATAGTAATCGTAAGTGCAGCACGNACAGGCGTTGGATCCTTCGGNGGANCAATCGCTGGCGTTGCCGCTCACGATTTGGGCGCAACCGTCATCAAAGACGTGGCAGAACGCGCAAAAGTTTCACTGGAAGACTTCGATGAAGTTATTCTAGGGCAGGTCCTGACNGCGGGACAGGGGCANAACCCCGCGCGTCAGGCCGCAATTAAAGCAGGCATTCCTGAAAGCGCTACNGCATGGGGATTNAACCAGGTTTGCGGTTCAGGCCTGCGCGCAGTTGCCATCGGCATGCAGCAAATCGCCAGTGGCGACGCAAACATTATTCTGGCCGGTGGTCAGGAAAACATGTCGATCTCCACCCATTGTGCACACCTTAGAAACGGCACCAAAATGGGNGATATGAGCATGATCGACACCATGATNANAGATGGCCTTTGGGATGCATTCCACGGCTATCACATGGGCATCACCGCTGAAAACGTCGCTGAAAAATTCCAGATTTCCCGCGATGCACAGGATGAATTTGCCGTTGCCTCGCAAAACAAGGCAGAAGCTGCAAGAGCTGCAGGGAAATTCAAAGACGAAATCACCGCCGTTACCATCAAGACCCGCAAGGGCGACATCATCTTTGACCAAGACGAATATATCCGTGAAGGCGCAAACCTGGAAGGCATGGCAAAAATGCGTCCCGCTTTCGATAAAGCTGGCACGGTTACCGCAGCCAATGCATCCGGCCTCAACGATGGCGCCGCAGCAGTTGTATTAATGAGTGAAGCCGAAGCCGAAAAGCGCGGCCTCACCCCGATGGCCCGCATCGCCTCATGGGCAACTGCAGGCGTTGCACCAGAAATCATGGGCACCGGCCCAATTCCCGCCTCGAAAAAAGCCCTTGAAAAGGCAGGCTGGTCAGCCAGCGATCTTGATCTGGTTGAAGCAAATGAAGCTTTTGCAGCCCAAGCTTGCGCCGTTAATCAGGCAATGGATTGGGATCCGGCAATCGTCAATGTAAATGGCGGTGCAATTGCCATTGGCCATCCAATTGGAGCATCCGGTTGCCGCATTCTGGTGACCTTATTGCACGAACTAAAACGCCGCGAAGCCAAAAAGGGCCTTGCAACCCTTTGCATCGGTGGCGGCATGGGCATCGCACTTACCGTTGAAGCTTTCTAGGGAGAGAGATTATGACAAAAACAGCACTCGTAACCGGCGGCACCAGAGGCATCGGCGCGGCCATCGCAATCGGATTGAAAGACGCAGGCTTCACCGTTGCAGCAATCTACGCAGGCAATGATGAAAAGGCCAAAGCTTTCAACGATAAAACCGGCATCAAAACCTATAAATGGGACGTATCAGATGCGGCAGCCTGTGCAGCAGGGATTGCAAACGTCGAAGCCGATCTCGGTCCGGTTGAAGTTCTGGTCAATAATGCCGGCATCACCCGCGATTCCATGATGCATAAAATGAGTGTCGAGATGTGGGATACGGTCATCGGTACAGATCTCAGCTCAATGTTTTATATGACCCAACCAATCATCGGCGGCATGCGCGATCGTGGCTTTGGCCGTGTCGTCAATATCTCTTCGATCAACGGTCAAAAAGGTCAAATGGGTCAGGTAAATTATTCCGCAGCAAAAGCTGGCGTGATTGGTTTCACCAAAGCCCTCGCTCAGGAAAATGCCTTCAAAGGCATTACAGTCAATGCAATCTGCCCCGGTTATATCGATACGGATATGGTTGCAGCAGTTCCTGAAAAAGTTCTGGAATCGATCATCAAGGG
>JAESSK010000216.1 GCA_016764155.1 Rhizobiaceae bacterium | reverse complement strand
GAGTGTTTCGCCCAATTTTGGTTTTCCGTGTGTGTTCAGTCCCACATAGGCGGTGATGCCGGGCATGCCCAACATGCCAACTGCCGTTGAGATTGGGGCTAATTCTGGATCAAGTTTGCGTACCATTGTGCCATCAGATATTGCATGGGACTGCCATCCAAACGGGCCATTTACGAAGTCGCCGACGGAAAAGCCGGAATTGTTTGATGCGATTACTTCAGCTACAGCGCCGCCTTCCATGGTGGTGCCGATCTCAACGGGCTGGGCGTATGATTTAGCATCGCTCATGCGTCCACGCATATATGGATCAAGAGATAGCCAGATGATGCGTACCAGTATCTCACCTTCGCCGGGTGAGGGGATGGGGCCGGTTTCCAGATTGAAATCGGAAGGTTTCGGGTCGCCCACGGGGCGGGCGGCAAGAACAATGCGTTGCATGGTATCGGTCAATTTAATTCTCCTATGATGATCAAAATATTATTGTTGGGAGGCCGTCTTTTCGTATGTCGCCCGCAATTCCCGTTTCAGAATTTTGCCAATCTGGCTGCGGGGCAGAGACTGGACAATTTTCACGTCGGACAGACGCTGGCTTTTTCCAAGCCT
This sequence comes from Rhizobiaceae bacterium, assembly GCA_016764155.1. Taxonomy (GTDB): domain Bacteria; phylum Pseudomonadota; class Alphaproteobacteria; order Rhizobiales; family Rhizobiaceae. The sequence goes on along the minus strand of JAESSK010000216.1, from coordinate 8,267 downwards.
GCTATTTGCCATGGCCAGAACATCGCTTTCGCTACGCGTGGCACCTTCGCGCGTAACAATAAACCCAAATGGCGTTTCGCCCCATGCTTCGCTCGGAACGCCAATGACGGCAGCGTCTTCCACGTCGTCATCCTGCAAAAGCGCCAGCTCCAGATCGTTGGCATAAATGTTCAGGCCACCGGAAATAATCATGTCTTTCTTCCGATCTCCCAAAAATACGAAGCCATCCTTATCAATGTAGCCCAGATCACCGGAGCGGAAGTATGTTTTTCCTTCATTGTCCTGCCACAGGGTTTCATTGGTTAAGTCGTCGCGACCAAAATATCCGCTCATCATCGCAGGCGAGCGGCCACAAATTTCGCCCATCTCACCTTCTGCGACTTCTGAACCTTCATCATCGATAAATCTTAGCTCAACATCGGGGCCAGGTTGTCCGACGGAGGCGAGTTTATCCGGGTGAAGGTGGGCAAGAAGTACGGTAATTCCACCGCCTTCGGTCAGCCCGTAATATTCTGTCAGCCCGCCGGGAAATCTTTTCAAGACATCTTCTTTGAGTGCCGCGCGAAGGGGCGCGCTGGTCGAAAATTTCATTTCCATGCGGGATAAATCAAAATTGTCGAACTCGGGCACATCCATAATCCGTTTATATTGAACCGGCACCAGCATGGTGTGTGTGCAGCGTTCCTTCTCCGATAATTCCAGATATTTAAGGGCATCAAATTTTGGCATCAACACCACCGTTCCACCTGCCACCAATGTTGGCATTAAGGCGACAATGGTGGTGTTGGAATAAAGCGGCGTCGAAAGCAGAGTGCGGGTGCTATTTGTATAGCCATGCTCTTGCACCCGTGCCATCTGATTGGCTCGCATCATGTGATCGTGCAAAATGCCTTTTGGAGTGCCGGTAGTGCCTGATGAATAGATGATGTTAAAGAGGTCTTCAAAATCGATTTCGATATTCGGATATTCATCGGAAACTGAGGACAACCATCCTTCGTAATTTTCCCAACCATCGTTTTTAAAATCGAGTGCAATCAATTTGCCCGGACCAATGCCTGGAAGGTCTTGTAAAAATTCTTCCACAAGTTCTCGCATGGACTGGGAGAGGAAAAATATTTTTGCGCCACAATCTTCAACCATCTTTTGCAGTGCCTGAGTAGTGGACATGGTCGAAAGAGGAACGATGCATGCACCTGCTCTGAGTGTCCCCATAAATATCTCGACATATTCAATGGATGTGGAGGCGAGAATTGCTACCCGGTCTCCTTTTTTGATGCCGTTGGCAATCAGCGCATTTGCAACTTTGTTGACCCGAAGATCGAAGTTTTGCCAGTTAACGCGGTGTTCTCCACAGATTACGGCTTCTCCCTCAGGGGCGATAAGGGCAGCTCGTTTTATCAGTTCAACGACCGTATATTTTGGCAAGGTTTCAGGTGCAGCGGGTGCAAAAAGAGGTGGCATTTTGGGTGTCTCCGGAACGCCGGAAAGTCGTCCGGCAGTTATTATTTGCCTAAGGGTTTATGAAAAAATCTCAAATGGCAAGTTCCAGATATAAAAGTTTTCTGTACAAAATTTCTCGTTGAAACTTGATTCAACGCATTCAACCAGTTGACTAATTCGAATTAATGGAATTAAATTCCGTTAGTGTCAGTTTGGCCGTAATAGGCGTTCTGATTTTACTAAATAGTTTGCCTGAAAAATCAGGCATGAAAATAATTTATGGGAGGAATGAGAATGAAAAAAGTTACAGGAATGATTCTGGGCTCCGTGATGGCGGGTGTGCTGGGATTTACTGCAACGGCTGCAATTGCAGCAGATAGTATCAAAATCGCCTTTATCGATCCACTTTCTGGACCATTTGCTACAACTGGTGCCAACGGGTTGGCAGAATGGAAATTTGCAGTTGAAAAATTGGTGAACGAAAAGGGCGGTGTCCTTGGCGGAACCAAACTGGAAGTCATCGGCTTTGACAATAAAATCAGCCCGAAAGAATCTCTCATTCAGCTTCAAGTTGCTATCGACCAAGGCATCCGCTTTGTTGCTCAAGGCAATAGCTCTGGTGTTGCCAATGCATTAACCGGCGCTATCAAAAAGCACAATAAGCGTAATCCTGACAAACGGGTTATTTTCCTGAATTATTCTGCGGTTGATCCTGCACTTACCAATGATAAGTGTAACTTCTGGCATTTCCGTTTTGATGCAAATGCCGATATTAAAATGGATGCACTGACAGATGTTATTGCTAAAGATAGCTCCATTGATAAGATTTATATCATTGGTCAGGATTATTCCTTCGGTAAAGCGGTAGCGGCAGCAGCTGTTCGTAATATCGAAGCAAAAATGCCTAATACCAAAATCGTCGGCAATGAATTGCATCCAATCGGTAAGGTGAAAGATTTCACTCCTTATGCACGTAAGATTATTGCATCTGGCGCAAATGCAGTGATTACCGGAAACTGGGGTTCCGACATGCTCGGTCTCGGCAAAGCGGTAATTAAAGCTGGCTACAAAGGCCCGATCTATACCTATTATGCTGCCTCTAGTGGCATTACAAAAGCATTCGGAGCTGACGGCAAAGGTGTTATTCGCATCGTGCAAGAAGGTACTCTTAATCCGCCAGCTTCTGACCGGGTTACGGAATATGTGAATGCATTTAAAGCGAAATATCCGAATAATAACATATCTCAATTACGTATCGCCAACACCGCTGAAATGCTGGCTAAGGCAATTGATAAAGCTGGATCACCTGACGCTGTTAAGGTTGCCTATGCTCTCGAAGGTATGGAAATTGATTCCATCTGGGGCGGCAAAGTTAAAATGCGCAAGTCTGATCATCAGGCAATCCAGGATGTTTATGTCGTGGCCCACACTGATGAAAACATGACACATCCTCTGGACAACTCCCCTTATGGTTTGTTGACTGAAGCTTCGGTTGTGAATGCAGGCATGGATTCTCCTACAAGCTGCAAAATGAAACGTCCTTAATCTGATGTTTTTGGAAGCACGCAATTAACTTTGCGTGCTTCACCAACTGCTTTTAATTCTACTTTGATTGCGTTTTCAATTCGCGTCTCTCTAATCTCTTTTTCTGCGATGGGCGTTCCCTATGGAACTTATTTTTGTAAACATCCTTGACGGACTGGTTACAGGCTTGCTGCTATTTATGTTGTGCAGCGGTCTGACTTTGATTTTTTCCATGATGGGCGTATTGAATTTTGCCCATGCAAGTTTTTATATGCTGGGCGCATATTTTGCCTATGAAATCAGTACGTATATTGGTTTTTGGCCAGGGCTCATTCTTGCGCCGATCCTGGTTGGTATTGCCGGCGCGCTGGTCGAACGATATGGCCTGCGACGGGTGCATCAATATGGGCACGTTCCGGAATTGATTTTTACCTTCGGCCTTGCTTTGCTGATTGAAGAAATAATCCAGTTCTTCTGGGGCAAAAACATCATGGCTTATGATGAGCCGGATATCCTTAATTTTACGGCTTTCTCCATCGCTGGAAATGCGTTTCCTGCCTACAAAGTTTTTATGATCTTCGTGGCAATGGGGATCTTCCTTGTTCTGCTTTACATACTCACTCGCACAAGGGTTGGGTTGATTATTCAAGCCGCACTTTCTTACCCTAATTCGGTGCAGAACCTTGGTCACAATGTTCCGCTGGTCTTCATGGGCGTCTTTGGCGTGGGGACTGCTCTTGCCGGTGTTGCTGGCGTGATTGCCGGTCCGGTGTTGGGTACTTTCCCCGGCATGGCGGTGGTCTTGGGCAGTATCGTGTTCGTCACAATTGTTATCGGTGGTCTGGGCTCGCTTTGGGGCGCACTTATTGCCTCTCTTTTGATCGGTTGGCTGCAAACGTTTGCCGCGTCTTATAATATTGTCATCGGGGATGTCTTAGTTTCCATCGGATTTACCAGACCGGAAAATCTGGATGACAGTGCGTTAAGGGATTTATGGACCCTGACGGTTTCTCAAATCGGGCCGATTTTGCCCTTCCTACTTATGGTGCTTGTACTGGCAATTCGACCTCAGGGTCTGTTCGGGAAACGTGAATCATGAATACCACAACAAAAACTGCTGCCAGTCAGCGCAGTGCTACCCCATTAATCTCATTGCCACAGCTTGCTCCGTGGTTGATTGCGATTTCGTTTTTGCTGCTTTTGCCGGTGATATTTAGCTCCGGCTCTGCGCTCACAATCATGAACCAGATGTCCATTACCATTGTCTTTGCCCTTGCCTACAACATGTTGTTGGGGCAGGCGGGCATGCTGTCCTTTGGCCATGCGGTCTATATGGGACTTGGCGGTTTCTGCTGTGTGCACTTAATGAACCAGGTTGAATTTGATGGCCTGTGGCTACCCTTGCCATTGCTGCCACTTTTTGGCGGGTTTTTTGGACTGATCTTCGCCGTCATTATCGGCTCATTCTCAACCCGCAGGGCAGGCACCGTATTTGCCATGATCTCATTGGGGGTTGGCGAATTGATTGCGGCCAGCTCAATTATCATTGTTGCATTCTTTGGTGGTGAAGAGGGCATCAGTGCGGACAGAACCATGGGGCCGACTACATTCGGGTTCGATTTTTCCTCCCAATTGGAGGTGTATTATCTCACCGCGGTCTGGGTAGTTATTTCCGCCGCCGCAATGTACCTGTTTTCCCGCACGCCCATCGGCCGGATTGCAAATGCCGTGCGCGATAATGAAGAACGCGCAGAGTTCCTCGGTTATTCCCAGCGTTATGTGCGGTTGATATCCTTTTGTGCTTCGGGCTTTTTCGCCGGCATTGCCGGTGGGTTATTCGCTATCAATTTCGAGATACTGACCGAAGAAAACCTCAATCTGGGAACCTCCGGCGTTATCTTGTTGGTTACCTTCCTTGGCGGTGTCGGGTTTTTCATCGGGCCGATTGTTGGCGCTGTTGTATTCACCTTGCTGCAAACGGTTCTGAGCCAATACACCGAAATTTGGCANCTTTATCTTGGCTCACTGTTCCTGATAACGGTGATGTTTTTCCCNAACGGCCTGACNGGCCTGATCGCCATGCATATCCAACCTTATAAACTGGGCAAGTTCTCTTTATTGCGGCGACCTTANCTTCGCATGGTTGTGCCTGCGCNGGTTTGTTTGNTGTCAANTGCAGCATTNCTGGAAATTGCTTTCCACGCCAGACACGCACCGATTGGCGAGAACGAAATGAACTTGTTCGGCATCACGTTTGATTCACACGGTGTATTGCCATGGGTTGTCATCATTGTGCTCGCCCTAGGCAGTGGCTTTCTGGTTAAACGCCTTGCGCCGGAGTTGAAGGAAGCATGGGATGATGCAAACTATTTGGAGCCAAGGTCATGAGTGTACCGGCAATTGAGCTTCAGGGCCTGAAAAAGAGCTTTGGTCTTGCGGAGATTATTCGCGGTCTTGATCTGAAGATTAAAAAAGGCGAACGCCACGCGATAATTGGGCCTAATGGTGCGGGGAAATCCACCCTGTTTAACCTGATTACCGGACGGTTCCATGTGACCGAGGGCACGATTTCAATGCATGGANAACGCATNGAAAACCTCAAGCCTTATCAGATAAACCGNCGCGGGCTTTCGCGCAGTTTTCAGATNACNAATATCTTTCCGAAGATGACGGTTTTTGANAATATNCGTTGTGGCCTGCTATGGACCATGGGTTACAAATATTCGTTCTGGACGTTGGTAAGTCGCCAACACGATTTGACCGAGCGCACGGAAGAGATTCTTGAAAAAATCAAGATGACCAGCCGCCGTGATGATATNGCNGGCGTTCTNACCTATGCAGAGCAGCGTGCTTTNGAAATTGGGATTACCATTGCCGGTGGNGCCGACATCATCATGNTGGATGAACCCACCGCAGGAATGAGCCATTCCGAAACTGACCATATTGTTGAATTGATCCGCGATGTGACCGAGGGGAAAACCCTTGTTATGGTGGAACATGATATGGGCGTTATTTTCGATTTGGCTGATAAGATTTCAGTGCTGGTTTATGGCGAGTTTATTGCCAGCGATACGCCGGAAAAAGTACGTGCCAATGATAAAGTGCAAGAGGCATATCTTGGCGCTGCCCTTGAAGATGAATAAGGGGAACAACTTCATGTTTTCCCACATGCTACAATCAAATGAGGTTCTCAATTGCTGGAAGTAAAAGATCTCCACGCCTATTACGGCAAAAGCCATATTCTGCAAGGTGTTGATTTGAACATTGCTGAAGGCGAAATTGTATCGCTGCTGGGCAGAAACGGCGTTGGCCGTTCGACCACCTGCAAGGCAATCATGGGAGAGGTTCCGCCGAAGGGGTCCGTTAAATTCCGTGGCAAGGAACTGGTCGGATTGGAATCCTTTGAAATCGCTCAGGCCGGTATTGGCTATGTGCCTGAAAACCGGGATATTTTTCCTGGNATGACCACAAGGCAAAATCTTCTTTTAGGTCTTAAACCGGGACANAAGGAAGAAGACNGCCGCTGGNCGATGGAGCAGATGTTTGACATGTTCTCGAACCTGCGCAGGCGTGCNGATGTTGAGGCATCGGTGCTTTCAGGCGGNGAAAAACAAATGCTTACCATCTGNCGCACGNTGATGGGGGATCCNGATTTGATCATGATCGATGAACCGACAGANGGCCTTGCGCCAAAGGTGGTTCAGCAGGTTGGCGAGATGCTTGAACAGATCGCAAAGCGCGGCGTATCGATATTGCTAGTTGAGCAAAAACTGACCATCGCGTTGAAAATTTCTAACCGCGTCTATGTGATGGGACACGGAAAAATTGTGTTTGAAGGCAAGTCCGCCGAGTTTGAAAANAACAGCGATGTGCGCAANGAATGGCTGGAGGTTTAGCTCCAGCTACACGCNNAATAACGATGCAAGGCATGGCGNCNNCCTTATCAAGGCTAGACNAGCCTAGACGCAATGGGNNTATTTGGAAGGCATGTTATCGGCTTTGCAAATAAACGCAGGGATTTCATCTTTTCGGGGCTTGTGAGAGGGCCACAAAAAGGCTAATTGAACTTCCAACCGGGTCTGTAGCTCAACGGTTAGAGCCAGCGGCTCATAACCGCTTGGTTGGGGGTTCGAATCCCTCCAGACCCACCATTCGATTTTTGCTCATTTGTTTTTCTGATCGTTTTATGACTGGTGAATGACCGCTTTGTCCTGTGGATTCAATTGATGACTGCAACACACTCATTAAATTTCTCAGCTGGTGTTTGATATTGGCAGGTCTTTCTGGGGCGTTCATTGAGCTGGCGTGCGACTGCCCTGAGTTGATCCTAACCTTAATCTGACGGCGCTTTCTTGCCAAAAGGAGAGGAAACTTTCAAGCGTTGTCCGTAGCCCAGGATTATCAAGATTACCGCAGTTGCAATGACTGGCATATGGCCGATGATTTCGATCATGGCCTCATCTCTTTTATCTTGAATGAGGAAGGTTATGTTCGAAAGCAACATGAAACAGGACAAAACCAACGTGTTCAAGCGGGTTACTGTTCCCAAGATCATGATGACCCCAAAGACAACTTCCATCACCCCTGCTGATAGTACGAAGAGGCGATCGGTAAAGAATTCAAAGCCCCAAGCTTGTAGAAAATTCCATTGATAGTCGGCCAAAAATGCCTCACCCCAAATAGCGCCCGTTAACTTTTCTGTTACGCCTAATGTAACCAGCGCGATGCCGGTAAAAATGCGCAGGACATCAACGGAGTAGGGTTTAAAACGCGCACGCAGTTTTTCGGTGGGCATGTAATTGAAAAGTAAAAACAGCGCGATGCCGATAACGTTGATATATTCCAGCGCCATGATGAAGCCAAATTTCACCAATACGCCCAAATATAACACCATTATCAAGATTGCAGCATAATGAAGAAAATTGTTGCTTATCAACAAGATACCTATCAGAGCCTGGAGGAAAACAAGGAATGTTCCAAGGCCGCCATGGTAATCCCCCCATTTCTAATGGGGTTCAATAGTAGAATTTAGGCTGCTTTTCGTAGTTTTTGTGCTGGTGTTATGCCTCCTATTCCCATGTTGGGTCTTTCATTGTTGTAAGTCCATAGCCATCGGGTGGCATAGTCTCGAACCTGATCCAGTGTTTCAAAGTGATATTGCCCAAGCCACTCCTGTCTGACAGTTCGATTGTAGCGCTCGATGTAAGCATTTTGTTGCGGTTTTCCAGGTTGGATATACATCAGTTCGATACCGCAGTTTTGTGCCCATATTTGTAGCGTTGCACTGATGTATTCCGGGCCAT
>JAESSK010000215.1 GCA_016764155.1 Rhizobiaceae bacterium | reverse complement strand
GGTTGATCCTGAAAATTATCCGCTGGCTGACCATATCATTTCCAATGTTCCCATCTATGAAGGTCAGAGGATCGATACCTCAGGCGACGGTCGTAAAGCATTGATGGCGGAGTGGGTTGCGGTATTGAAATCGGGCCCCGGTATTGTGGTGATCAAAGGTGCTTTTTCTGACACTTCGATTATTGATCGGGCAACTAGAGTGTTCGACGCTTTGATTGCTCAGGAGAAAAAGGATGGTCTTGGCGGCAATGATCATTTTGCCAAGCCCGGTTCCAATGACCGGATTTGGAATGCGCTGGAAAAACACTGCATGGCGGACCCGGAAGGTTTTGCGCTCTATTATGCCAATCCAGCGATTGCGGCGATCTGTGAAGCGTGGCTTGGGCCAGCCTACCAGATGACCGCGCAAGTCAATTGTGTGAACCCCGGCGGGGCTGCGCAAAACGCCCATCGTGATTATCATATGGGATTTATGGCGCCGGAACAGATTGTGCAATACCCGGCCCATGTGCATGATATCTCGCCAATCCTGACATTGCAGGGAGCGGTGGTTCATTGCGATATGCCGCTGGAGAGTGGACCGACAATGTATTTGCCGTTTTCGCAGAAATTCTTTGAAGGATATCTGGCATTTGGTCGCCCGGAATTTCAGAAATATTTTGCGGAAAATTATACCCAATTGCCTTTGAAAAAGGGTGATGTGGTGTTTTTTAATCCTGCGCTAATGCATGGGGCGGGATCGAATGTCTCATCTGATATTTTACGGATGGCGAATTTGTTGCAGGTTTCATCGGCCTTTGGGCGCGCGATGGAGAGCGTTGACCGGACAGCAATGGCACGCACGCTTTATCCGGTTCTCCAATCGATGGCGGGGGAACTATCACCTTCGCAAATCGACGCGGTCATTTCTGCCAGCGCCGAGGGCTATCCATTCCCGACAAATCTTGATTGGGATCCGCCGGTTGGTGGGCTGGCACCAAAGTCGCAACAGGCACATATGCGTGAAGCTCTTGAAGCAGGAACTGAGGCGGATGAATTCTCGAAATTGCTCGATCAATTAGGCGACAAACGTCAACCAAACTAGGGTTTGGGCAAAGCGAGATCGGCCCAGATCGGTAAATGGTCTGAAGCGATTTTTGATTTCTTTGAGCGATGCACATCGCTTTTGAGGAATTCGATGTCCTTAGAAATGACAATTCTGTCGAGGGCGATAATTGGCAAGGCGCTGTGAAAACTTGGTTGCGGGTCAATCATTTTATAGCGCTCACCAAACAATTCTGCGTGGATATCNGCCTTTCGCCATTCGTTGAAATCACCGGCGATGATGGTGGGTGGATCATCGGGTTCAAGATGAAGAGCGCTGGCGATTTTCTGGATCTGAGCTTTTCTAATTCTTGCGGTTAATCCCAAATGGGTGGCGACGCAACGAACGGTTGTGCCAGCTACCAAAATATCGGCGGCAATCGCGCCTCTTGGTTCTAGGGTTGGTAATTCTATTCGCCAGGCTTTTTGAAAATCGATTTCNTTGTGCACGAGAATGGCATTGCCGTGCCAGCCTAAACTTTGNTCCCGGANGGTGATATCGGCTGCTTGATAATCCGTATATTGATCCAAGAGTTCTGGAGAAAGTGTGCTGGCGCGCTCACCAACACGGCGGTCAACTTCCTGCAGGAAAACCACATCGGCATTGATTTCGTTGAGTACATCTAGAATGCGTTTCGGATCTCGCTTACGATCAAGACCAACGCTTTTTCGAATGTTGTAACTTGCAACGCGCATTATAAAATCGGTCCTAGCACGGCAACGGTGTTGTTCCACAGTTTGGTTGCCATCGACCAAGAATCGACATCTTCCTGCGTTACCCGATTGGACTTTGAAATGTATTGCTGTTGGCGTTCNACNATATCTGCAGTGGTTTTTGGGTCGTAAATGAGCATGTTGTTTTCATAGTTNAAATCGAAGCTGCGTCGGTCGATATTNGCNGAGCCGATCATGGAGAATTCNCCATCAATGGTCAAAGTTTTGGCGTGAAGAAGTCCNGGNTTGTANTCNTANATTTTGACNCCAGCGTTGAGTAATTCCTGATAATAGCTGCGGCTTGTGCCCTGNACGATCTTTGAATCATTTTTNGCNGGAAAGATTATTGTAACTTCAACGCCTCGATAGCCTGCTGCTTGCAGGGCGCTTTGGATGGGNTCNTTNGGCACAAAATANGGNGTGGTGAGNACCAGTTNTTTTCGTGCCGAGGTNATCAANGCNACAAACATNTGNGACATCGCCATATGNCGNTTGGTCGGGCCNGTGCCGATCACTTGTGCGGTGAAACCAGATTTCGGCGCGGCGGTCGGAAGGTTCAATAATTCGGTAATGTCTTCGTTTGTGGCAGTCATCCAATCGCTGACAAAGAGGTGTTGGTTTTGGCGGGCGATTGGTCCTTCAAAACGNANAACNGCATCCACCCATGGNGCGTATTTNGGTTTNGGAAGAAATTCGGCATCGGTACAATTTTGGCTGCCGCAATAAGTGATGTCGCCGTCAATGACCATGATTTTTCGGTGATTGCGCAAGTCAATCCGGCCCGAAAATGCGATGAGGATGGGGAGTATAATTGCCAATTTTACGCCGGAGTCTTGCATGGCCTGCCAGTGTTCCGATTTAACGATNGTGCTTGAACCCACATTATCTGCCATGGCCCGGCAGTTGANNCCGCGAGCNGCTGCGCGTTTTAATGCCTCAACGACTTTGAGGCCGTTATTATCGGGTAGCCAGATATAGAATAACAAATGGACATGTTTTTTGGCCTCGTCGATATCTTGAACCAGGCGATCAATCATCGCATCTGAATCTGCCATTAATTCGGAACTGTTTCCACCGATGGGATCGAAGCCGCTGATGGATTTTCCCAATCGAAACAAATGTTCCCAATGTGGAGGCACATCTGCCTTGAAGTTTATTGCCTCATTCGATTTGGGTGGGGCAATAGCCGGCATATGGCTCAATACCTGACGCATTCGGGCGACGTGTTTGCGGCCGATATCGACTTCACCCAAAAAGATATAGGCTAGGATACCCAAAACCGGCAGCAGACTGATCACCGCNATCCATGCGATGCGGGCTGTGGGTTCGCGGTGCGGGCGAAGCATTACGCGTAATATTGTGATCGCCACNACGATGATATGAAGCGCTATGTATACAGTTGTCGTTGTGATGAGCGCGNTCCTTTTGTCGGTATCTTTAGCCTGTTTATAAGTTCGTGACCTTGCGTCATCTTGTTGTTCTTTTCAGGCATTGTGATAAATATCAATAAATACTTATTTTTGGAGCCTAAGGGAAACCAATGTCAATTTCACCCCGTTTGATCTTATCTATCTTTATGATTGCAATCTTTAGCGTTTTGCTTGCCGGATGCAATGGCAGCGATGAACAGGCGGAGACTTCAAAAGCACCCGTTATCCGACCTGTGAAAGTTGTTACAGTCGAGCCGGTTTCTTCGGCGTATGAGCGTAGTTATTCGGCTGTTATTATACCATCNCAAGAAGCTGATCTGTCGTTCAGGGTTTCTGGTAGCATCGTTGAACTGCCCATTCGAAACGGTGTTCGGGTCAAAAGAGGCGATGTGATAGCGCAGCTTGATNTGCGTGATTTTAAGACAAATATTGCCCTGATCGAAAGCCAACTTGTTCAGGCTCACGAAAAGATGGACCAATTAAAGGCGGGGGCAAGGGCGGAAGACCTCGCNGCGCTGCAAGCTGATGTTGCNGCAGCGAAGGCCCAGGTAAATTCTGCCATAGCGCAAGTTGCCCGGACTGATGAATTATTTAAAAAAGGCATTATTGCCAAGGCAAAACTGGATGAGGATGAGACATCACAGCAGGTTGCAGAAGCTACTCTAGAGGCAAAGCAGCAGGCGTTNTTAAAAGGTAAAGCTGGCGCTCGCAAAGAAGATTTGGCGGCACAGCAGGCGGCGATAGATGGAGTGCANTCGCAACTGGAATCGGCGAAGGATAATTTGTCAGACGCNACCCTACGTGCTCCATTTGATGGTATTATTGCCATCCGTAAGGTGGAGAATTTTTCTAATATCCAGGCCAAAGAAGCTGTGGCGAGTTTGCAGAATATCAAGGTTCTTGATGCGGTTTTTGATGTTCCTGCACCCGATGTTGCCACGCTCGGAAAGATNAGGGAATTTGATTTAAAAATCGTGATGGAGAGTATTCCCGGAAAGGTTTTTGAAGCAAGGCGCGGCGAATTTTCTACTCAGGCCGATACGGCNACCCAGACTTATCGGGGGCGGGTTTCCATAGAGGACTTGCACGGCGAGGTAGTCCTTCCCGGTATGATAGGTACCTTGTTTGTGACGTCCATCGGAGAAGAAAAAACACGCATATTACTGCCTGTTGTGGCGATTGCATCTGCTGCTGATGGCAAGCCATTCGTGTGGGTCGTTGATTCNGCTAACAACAAGGTATCCAAGCGTAGCATTTTTGTTGGGGAAGCATCCGGTCCGAACGTTATTATTGTTGGCGGTATCAAAAAAGGTGATGTGGTAGCCGTCGCAGGAATATCAGCCTTGCAGGACGGGATGGTTGTGAAACCGGTAACTGCTATCGGAGTGCAAATCCGATGAATCTTGCAANATTTGCGATTGAAAAACGCCTGATNAGCGCGCTGTTGACGCTCCTAATTCTCGGCGGTGGCTATTTTTCCTACACTAAACTGCCACGTTTTGAAGACCCTGAATTTACCATCCGGGTGGTGAAGATATTCACCTCATATCCCGGTGCCAGTGCGCAGGAAGTTGCCAATGAAGTGACCGATGTGGTGGAAAACGCTGCCCAACAATTGCAGGGGTTGAAGCAAGTTGAATCTGTTTCGTCCCCCGGGGTATCTGAAGTCACCGTGGAATTTACAATTGCATCAAGTAAGACGCGGCCTCAGCTCTATCAAAAATTTACTCAATTGCGTGCCAAGATGAGCGACATTGCCAACCTCATGCCGCCGGGGGCGGGGCCCGTTACTGTCTATGATGATTTCGGCGATGTGTTTGCGCTATATTTTGCCATTACCGGGGAGGGCTATTCTCTGCCTGAAATTCGGGCCTATGCAAAATCCCTGCAAAAAGAGCTGGTGATTGTTCCCGGTGTTTCAAGGGTGGAGCTGGTTGGTGTCCCGCAGGAAGTGATTTACGTAGAATATACGCCATCGAAAATTGTAACTCTGGGGCTTTCATCAGACCAGATTGCCAATGTTCTTAAGGGACAAAACCTTGTTGTCGGGGCAGGAGGCGTTACGGTAGGAACAGAACGCCTGACCATAAGGCCGAGTGCTGCGATCTCGTCGATAAAGCAGATTGAAGATTTGGTTATCACCGATAGCAGCGGTGTTCACTCATTTCGCTTGAGGGATATTGCAACGGTGCGCAGAGGGCTGAAAGACCCAGCTTCAAAACGACTTTACCGGGATGGCAAACCAGCTATCGGTTTGGGCATTTCCAACACCACAGGCGGGAATGTGGTGAATATGGGNGATGCGGTTAATGCGCGTATCGCGGANCTTGANAACCTGCGACCGCTGGGCATCGAGTTGGCCGCTATTTCAGATCAATCGGTTTCTGTGCGTACATCAGTCAATGATTTCGTTGGCAATGTGGTGCTGGCTCTTGCGATTGTGGTTGGTACACTTTTGATTTTCATGGGACTGCGCAGCGGCATTTTAATGGGCGGCATTCTTTTGGTTACCGTCTCGGGCACTTTGATTGGCATGTACGCTTATGGGTTGGATATGCAGCGTATTTCGCTGGGAGCGCTGATCATTGCCCTAGGTATGCTGGTGGATAATGCCATCGTGGTGGTAGAGGCAACGCTGGTGCGGGTGGATGGCGGCGAAGACCCGGCGGATGCAGCGATCAAGGTTGTCGAACAAACCAAATGGCCATTGTTGGGCGGTACGATCGTTGGTTTTCTTGCTTTCTCTGCAATCGGCTTTTCACCTGATAATGCGGGTGAATATGCGGGGTCTTTGTTCTGGACCATGACAATTGCGCTGATGTCTAGCTGGCTGGTGGCGATCTGGCTCACGCCATATTTCTGCACATTGATGCTCAAGCAGAAAAAGGTGGTTGTTGCGGAGAAAAAAGAAAATGCAATTTCTGGAGCTTATCGTAAGATTTTGAAGTTGGCCGTGCAGCGCCGATGGATAACGGTGGCAATCGTGGTTGCATTGTTCATCTCGGCAGTCGGCAGTTTTTCGATGGTGAAGCAGGGCTTCTTTCCAACTTCAACACGCGCGCAATTCGTGATTGATTATACCTTGCCGGAAGGTTCTAATATCGAGCAGACAAGCGCTGATTTAGCGGAAATTAGCGAATGGGTGCGGACGCTTGACGGGGTGACCAGTACGAACGCGATGATCGGTGGTGGCCATATTCGCTTCATGCTGACCTATGCCAGCGAGAGCGCTAATTCGGCCTATGGCCAGATTTTGGTCGATGTGAATGATTACCGGGTGATTGATGGCCTACTGGGAAAAGTTCAGGCGCATGTTGATGACAAATATCTTAGTGCGAATGGTAAAGTGTGGAAATTTGTTTTGGGTCCCGGTGGCGGTAGCGTCATTGGAGCCCGGTTCCAGGGGCCAGATCCAATAATATTGCGGCAACTCTCCGAACAGGCCAAATCCGTTCTTACGCAAGCGGGTGCAATTGCCGTGAAAGATGATTGGGCCGAGATGGTTAAAGTAATCAGGCCTAAGATCAATGTTCATAACGCCAGCCGTGTCGGCCTCTCGCAAGGGGATATTTCCGAAGCGATTGCGGCATTTTTTGACGGGACTGCGATTGGTGTCTACCGCGAGGGAGATGAGTTGCGGCAAATCGTTTTCCGGCCCTATGAAAAAGACCGTAACGACGCAAAAGACATTCGTGAAGTACAGATATTCAGCAAATTATCTGGCCGTTATATTCCGATCACCGAGGTGGTGGAGAATTTTGGTATTGTTTTGGAAAACGCCAAATTGCGCCGTTATAACCGTGCGCTTGCGATCCTGACGCAGGCTGATCCTGCGCCCGGGGTTGATGGCAATGAGCTGTTTTTACAAATCAGGCCAAAAGTTGAGGCAATCGATTTGCCCGATGGCTACACGCTGGAATGGCGTGGTGAATATGGTGATAGCAAGGATGCCAGTGCCGGTTTGGCGTCTACCCTGCCATTTGGATTTGGCGCGATGATTGTGGTGGTGTTTTTGTTGTTCAATGCAGTGCGCCAGCCATTGATTATCTTTCTCATTGTGCCGTTGGCGGCAATTGGTGTGGTTTTTGGGCTGATTGCCATGGATACGCCGATGGAATTTATGGCCACATTGGGTGTGTTGAGCCTGACCGGCATGTTGATCAAGAACGCTGTGGTGCTGATTGACCAGACGGATAACGATATTGCTGATGGAAAGCCGCGGATGAGTGCGGTGATCGATGCGGCTGTATCGCGAATGCGACCGGTGGCGCTTGGGGTTTTGACGACGGTGCTTGGTGTTATTCCGTTGTTGTGGGACCCGTTCTTCAGGAGTTTGGCAGTGGTGATTATCTGCGGCCTTAGCTTTGCAACGATTTTGACATTGATTGTTGCACCGGCGCTTTATGCCATATTCTTCCGCATTCGAAATGATGAAGTGGAAGATTTACCGGACTTGACCAAACCGGTTGAGGCTTCTGCTTCGCAGGTGTAACCATAGTCGGGCACCGTATCAAAACGGTATTGCAGCTGTAAATTCTCAGGGGCCCCGGCAGACGTGTTTCTTAATATTGCAATTATTCTGGCAGTTCTGGTCACTGCGCTTTTTTTATGGATGTCGAAGCTTCATCGCTCTCTAACATGGCAGGCGATGACCACGCCTCTGGCTTCGATTATCGGCAGCGGGTTTTTGGT
>JAESSK010000214.1 GCA_016764155.1 Rhizobiaceae bacterium | reverse complement strand
CCCATTTCAGAAAATGCAGCCGCTTCCAGCCGTAAATCCATCTCGATTTTTGCCGATTGCGCCAGCATATCTGTAATTGCAGTAGGGCGCAGACGACGGATGGAAGGGAAATGGCGCTCCAGCAAACTAGACAGAGCGTAAAAGGTCCGAAGGTCCTTATCAAAACGACGACGCACACCGGGACGAATAACCTTCACTGCCACTTGATGCCCGTCGCTTTTCCGAACGGCTTTGTGAACCTGCGCCACAGAGGCGGCTGCAATAGCATCGCTGAATTCGCTGTAAACCTCATCGACCTTACGGCCAAGCGACGCTTCAATCAGAGCTCTGGCTTCAGCGGTGCTGAACGGCTCCATTTTGTCTTGCAGCAATTCCAGATCGCGGGCGATATCAGCGCCTACCACGTCTTTGCGCGTGGCCAGAAACTGCCCAAGCTTGACCCAGCTAGGGCCAAGACGGTTCAGCGCAATAGATAGTCGTTCGGAACGCTTTTTATCCTTCGAACGCCGCCGTGCAATCAAATTGGCGACAGATTGCGCAAACTTGACAGGCGGTGGCATGCCTTCCGGTGGTAGGGCGGAAACCACACCTTCGCGGGCCAACACATAACCAGCTCTTGTCAGTGCGAAAAAGGATGAAATCATGCCCATAAGTCTTACAATTTCCAGCCGGAGTGAAGGGCAGCGATACCACCCGTATAATTGCGATAATCAACCCGGGCAAATCCGGCTTTGCGGATCATTGATGCAAACAATTCCTGATTGGGAAATTTGCGCACCGATTCTACCAGATATTGATAGGGTTCCCCGTCGCCGGTAATCATTTGACCCATTCGCGGAATGCCATGCATCGACCATTGGTCATAAACTTTATCAAGGATCGGCACATCGACCTCGGAAAACTCAAGACAAAGGAAGCGGCCGCCAAATTTCAGCACCCGAAAAGCTTCATCAAGCGCCGTTTGAATTTTCGGTACATTCCGAATGCCAAAAGCGATGGTGTAGGCGTCGAATGAATTATCATCAAAGGGAAGCTTTTCCGCATTACCTTCAATGAAATCCACTTGCTCGGTTAGCTTGCGCTTTTCAGCCCGTTCCTGGCCCACTTCCAGCATCGAAGAGTTGATATCAAGCACGGTGGTGCGAATCTCTTTATTGCCGGTTTCGACAATTCTAAACGCAATATCGCCCGTGCCACCCGCCACATCAATGGAGTGCCAGTCCGGGCGGTTCTTGCGTGGAGGGGCAAGGGAGGCCACCATTGCGTCCTTCCACAAGCGGTGCATGCCGGCAGACATGACATCATTCATGATATCATAGCGCTTGGCGACCTTGTGAAAGACATCATTGACCAGCGGTTGTTTGTCGCCGTCCTGAACGGCTTCAAACCCGTAGGATGTGGCCATATCTTCGCCTTTTGTGGCGCGATTATTTGACATAAATCTTTCCGTAAAAAATTGTGTCTGATTGGCAACAGCATATGCCAACCCTTATTGCAATATGGTAACATCGCACAGCAATTACAGCACGCGGAAACTTAGAAAATGGATAATAATGCCAGAGTTACCTGAGGTTGAAACCGTCAAGCGCGGCCTTGCCCCGATTATGGAGGGCGCACAGATTGCCCGCGTCGAACAAAGACGGCCAAATCTGCGCTTTCCATTTCCCGATGATTTTGTCGCCCGTCTTGAAGGTGTACGGATAAATAACCTGTCTAGGCGTGCTAAATACGTTCTGGTCGAACTGGATAGCGGCGCCACACTGATCATGCATTTGGGCATGTCCGGTTCTTTTCAGATTGAGGTCAGTAAGGATTTTACTCTGCCCGGGCAATTCCACCACGATCGCAATAAGAAAGAAGCCCATGATCATGTGGTGTTTCATCTGGATACACCCCACGGCAAGGCGTCAGTTACCTATAATGACCCGCGCCGTTTTGGCTTTATGGATTTGATTGAAACGACAGAGCTGCACCAGCACCCGTTTTTTGCAAAACTCGGCATTGAACCCACCGGCAACCAATTGAGTGGGGACGCCATTGCAGAATTGTTTGACGGCAAGGGCACCCCCTTGAAATCAGCATTGCTTGATCAAAGCCTGATTGCCGGCCTAGGCAATATATATGTCTGCGAAGCCCTTTGGCGTGCCAGGCTCTCTCCCGCGCGCAAAGCAGGAACAATTACCACCAAAACCGGCAAGGCAACGGTAAAGACCAGGGAACTTGCAGACCATATCCGCGATATTATTTCTGAGGCCATTAAAGCTGGCGGTTCATCCCTGCGTGATCATCGTCAAACCGATGGTAGCCTCGGCTATTTTCAGCATTCTTTCGACGTCTATGACCGGGAAGGCGAACCCTGCAAACGCGATGGGTGTGGCAGCAAAATCAAGCGCATGACCCAATCCGGACGTTCCACATTCTATTGTGCAAAATGCCAAAGGTAGAATGTTTTANTAANCCGTGTAAAATACCTCAAATTAGAGGGGNAGATTCATCGGTTTTATATTGACGTATCTGGCTGCCCGCTGTATAAGCCGCGAGACTTAGGTGCCATGTTCCAAAAAAATTGGAACGCCTTGGTTCTTCTGATAAAGATTTAAACACGAATTGGCTCGATAATGGCCCTTGTGATTTATGCTTTGAAGTTGGGCTGGTAGCGGCATCTGCATTGAATTTTGAGAATGGAAGTACTCCTATGGCCAATACCTCATCGGCAAAAAAAGCAGTCCGCAAGATTGCAGCACGTACCGAAGTAAATAAAGCCCGTCGCTCTCGCATGCGNACATTNATGCGCAAGGTTGAAGAAGCAGTTGAAAGCGGCGACAAAGCAGCAGCTAATGAAGCTCTAAAAGCAGCACAGCCTGAAATCATGCGTGCAGTNACTAAAGGCATCATGAAAAAGAATACTGCTGCCAGAACAATTTCNCGTATGTCCGCCCGCATCAAAAAAGTCGGCGCATAATACTAAAAATATAAGATTCACAGAAGGCAGCGGANCTGCGCACCTTTCTGATATCTNATTTTAAAGGCTGGACNTTTCGTCCGGCCTTTTTTGTTGCTGTCCTGATAAGGNTATATGGCCAATGCCGATCCGGCAGATGATTGCAGCCATTTAATCCCCCAATCCATCTTGGCAAATAGTAGCGAAATGGATTCCCATCCTGATGATGGAATTCTATTAACTTTTGTNTTTAATGGGTTTCCGTTTGGGCATGAAATATGCTTACCCGGCTCACTAAAAATCCGAACTTGAAGCCTTGCATTTATAGAGTCAAAAATCTGCAACGGAAATTTTTGTTTNCGCCTATTTGTTAACCTTTATTAATGAGCCGGCTATCCNATTATGGCCAAAAAATGCCCGTTATTGCAGAAATGATAACCTGTGGATGAAATATATTCCTATCCAAATTTATTGTTTTAAATCAACGNGTTATGAATATGTCCAATATGTGAAGGGCGAGTCCCGCGAGTGGAAGGCGAGTCAATAGCCTCGCTGGCAAAAATAAATTTGCGATCCTGAAATATTAAGTATTTCCAACCAAACACGTTGATTCCTAATGGATTCTCAGAGCTAAAAAAAATCAAAAAAAATGTCTTCTGGCGGGCTCAAATTTGAATCTCCATAAGGCCTATTGCGCNCCATCCATAGGCGTGCAAATTTATTAATCAGAGAGACACGGGGG
This sequence comes from Rhizobiaceae bacterium, assembly GCA_016764155.1. Lineage (GTDB taxonomy): Bacteria > Pseudomonadota > Alphaproteobacteria > Rhizobiales > Rhizobiaceae. The sequence continues at coordinate 12,757 of JAESSK010000214.1, read as the reverse complement.
TTACCCAACGACATGTGACAGTCGGATNTTTTGTAGGATGAATATCACGATATGAGATTTCATTTTCCAACGGTCCAAAAGTAAAGCGAGCAAAACGCGTCACNNNGATAAGTTGTTGGTGATATTATTGTTTTTTCTTAACAGNCCGTCTTGATACCGGTTTTATTGATCTCCTTTATGGNGCGAAAACCGGGGCATTAAGNCAGATAAAATTNAACAGCATGCCAAGTGCCTTTCNCGAGGACCCATTGGCGTGAACGGAGACGTGTGAATGGACTACACTGGTGATGTGAGCTGTAAGGAAGCGTTTTCCGCTTTGGCTGAAAATGCAGCAGCTCAGCTTGTAGATGTGAGAAGCGCCGCCGAGTGGAATTTCGTTGGCATTCCAGATCTGCAACAAGTGGGCAAACAGCCCTTGCTGGTTGCATGGCAAGTCTTTCCGGCAATGGAGATTGACCCGGAATTTACCAACAAAACAATCGCGCAACTGGATGCGCTTGGTGTCTCCAAAGACAGTCCAATTTTTTTCCTATGCCGCTCAGGTGTTCGCAGCCAGTCAGCTGCCTCCGCTCTGATCGCATCAGGCTATACCAAGGCTTACAATGTTTTAGGCGGATTTGAAGGCTCTCCCGACGGCGATCGGCACCGGGGTAATGTTAACGGCTGGAAGTTTGACGGCCTGCCATGGGAGCAACGTTAAACAAATAAAAGCAGCGGCAAATAAAATCTACAAAAATTGAAAACAATATAGGGCTGATGTTTAATCATCATCCGACAACGGGGAACTGAATATATCATGACAAATCGGGGCAGCGAGCAGGGACCCAGCACTGGGAAAACCGCACTAGAAGCTGGAAATAAAAATCAATCGAGGGCGAAACAAGTGGCAGTTACCAATGATCCTAAGAAGAAAAAATCTCAAGACAAATGGCTGCGTGTACGCGCCCAATTAGAGGCCCGGTTAGGTTCGGATGTTTTTAACAGCTGGTTTGGACGGTTGAAACTGGTTTCCACCGATGGCGGCATCGCCCTTCATTCTGTGCCAACCGTATTTTTGAAAAGCTGGATCAATTCCCATTACCGCGACCTTCTACTTGAAGTCTGGCAGAAGGAAGATTCCAGCCTTCTACGGGTCGATATTTCAGTGCGCACTGCGGTTCGCCGTAATATGATCGAGAAAAAACCAGAAGCGGATGCCAATACCAAGCCCAAGGATATTAATGTTTTCGCCAAAGCCGGTGCGGGTATTACCGCCAGAGAGCATCAATTTTCAGGAAAATCTATAAGAGACCAACCACAAGGATTTTCAGGCTCGCCGCTTGATCCTAGCCACACATTTGCAACGTTCATTGAAGGCCAGTCCAACCGCATGGTGCATGCAGCAGCACGCACAGTGGCAGACAGCATGAACAACAATGTTAGCTTTAACCCATTGATAATTCATGCAAATGTTGGCCGGGGTAAAACCCATCTGCTACAGGCTATTGCTTGGCATGCTAGATCACTCGATCCAAAAACCAAGGTGCTCTATCTCACTGCAGAATATTTCATGTGGCGCTTTGCATCGGCTATTCGTGATAAAACGGCCCTTACATTGAAGGAATCTCTGCGTGATATTGATATCCTGTTGATTGACGATATGCAGTTTTTGCAGGGTAAATCCATTCAGGCCGAATTCTGTCACCTGTTGAATGATCTGATCGATAGCGCCAAGCAAGTCGTCGTTGCGGCTGATCGCCCACCATCAGAACTTGAAAGCCTTGATGACCGTGTACGTTCTCGTCTTAAAGGCGGTGTAACTTTGGAAATTGATGCGCCGGATTACGAACTGCGCAAAGAGCTTTTGAACGCCCGTTATGCAGCGGCGCAAAGAGAACAGCCAAGCCTCGATATTCCAGAAGATATCCTCCACTATGTGGCCCGCAAGGTAACCACCAGTGGTCGCGATGTGGAAGGCGCTTTCAACCAGTTATTGGTGCGTCATAGGTTCTCTGAAGGTCCAATGAGCATGGAAGAGCTGGATAAAATTCTCAGCCACCTCATCCGCTCTGCAGATTCCAGGCGCGTGCGCATTGAAGACATCCAGCGCATTGTTGCGCGGCAGTTTAACGTTTCGAAAAACGACCTCCTGTCGAACCGTCGAACCCGCATGATCGTGCGTCCAAGGCAAATCGCCATGTATCTGGCGAAAGTCATGACACCGCGTTCTTTGCCTGAAATCGGACGCCGCTTTGGTGGCCGTGATCACACCACTGTGCTGCACGCGGTAAGGAAGATCGAAGAACTGGCTTCCCAGGATCAGAATTTGGCCCATGAAGTCGAGTTGCTCAAACGCCTGATTATGGATTAAAAACCTGATGGATTGGCCCGGATTATTTTCGGGCCAAACCGTCCTTCCAGCCTTAATGCCTAAGAATTACATTATTGCCTCGTTTTATGGGCGTTTTCGGGGGAAAGTACCTGTTTCAGCGCATTCAGGACTTGCAAAAACACACCAATTTTTCCAATTTAGATGACTGGTTTAATTGTCATGATGGTTTTTCATGACAATGATAATTTATCCAAGATTTCGAATATGGATCAGTGAACTTTTGTAAATGTCCAGAAGGCAGGATTAAAAAATATGCGCGTTACTCTTGAAAGATCTGTTCTGCTGAGCTCGCTTAGCCATGTGCACCGGGTTGTGGAACGGCGCAACACCATTCCGATCCTGTCCAACATATTGCTGGTCGCCGAAAATGACGAACTGCATCTCAAGGCAACTGATCTTGATCTGGAAATTTTCGAAAAAATTCCAGCAGCCGTTGAACAAACTGGTTCAACAACGGTTCCAGCCCACATGTTGTATGAGATCGTCCGCAAATTGCAGGACGGTTCCGAGGTGATGTTGTCAATCGACGGGGACGAGTCGATTTTGAACCTCAGTTCCGGTCGCTCGCAATTCACCTTGCAAATGCTTCCGGCCAGCGATTTTCCAGACATTACTGCTGGCGAATTCACCCATTCGTTTTCAATGCCCGCCAAAAATATCCGGAGCTTGATCGAACATACGCAATTTGCGATTTCTACCGAGGAAACCCGCTATTACCTCAACGGCATCTATGTGCATACCGTTGAGGATGAGGGCGATCTGGTGATCCGCGCCGTGGCCACCGATGGTCACCGACTGGCGCGTGCTCAACTTACCGCGCCAAATGGTTCAGAAGGCATGCCCGGCATCATCATTCCGCGCAAAGCGGTTGGCGAGATATTGAAACTGGTTGAAGACCCTGATGCCACCGTTGCAATCGAGCTATCGGATTCTAAAATCCGCCTCAGCGTCGGCGAAATTATTATGACCTCCAAGCTGATCGANGGGACCTTCCCGGATTATAACCGGGTTATTCCTGAAGGTAATGACCGCAAGCTTGTGATGGATCGTCAATCTTTCTCCCGCGCCGTCGATAGGGTTTCCACCATTTCTTCTGACCGGGGCAGAGCTGTGAAATTGCAGCTAGAAGAAGGGCAATTGACCCTTTCTGTCAGCAATCCNGAATCCGGCACTGCCGAGGAGCAATTGGCGGTTGGTTACGAGGCTGAAGCTATGGAAATCGGATTTAACTCCAAATANCTTCTCGATATCACCAACCAGTTGAGCGGTGAGGAAGCCACTTTCATGCTGGCAGATTCCGGTTCTCCTACATTGATCCACGATTCTACCGACAATGGTGCGATCTTCGTATTGATGCCAATGCGCGTATAATCGGGCGCAATTGATGGCGACAAACCGTGTTTTCTTAAAGCAGGTAAAGCTGGATAAATTTCGCAATTATGATGCGTTGTCGNTGGATATAGACCAGCGCCATGTGGTGCTNAGNGGNGCCAATGGTGCNGGGAAAACCAATCTTTTAGAAGCTATTTCGTTTCTTTCTCCCGGGCGAGGAATGCGCCGTGCAGTTTCCGATACCATTGCCAACACCCATGGTGACGGCACTTGGTCGGTNTTTGCCCAAATGGAGGGCATGGAAGGTGACGTCCGCATCGGCACAGGATTGCAGAAAACCGCCATTGGTCTGGAAACCAACCGGCGCATCCATATAGATGGGGTGCAGGCGCGGGCAAATGAACAATTGCTCGATCATTCGCGCATTATATGGCTGACCCCGGCAATGGATGGTCTTTTCACNGGCCCTGCNGGCGACCGCAGGCGGTTCATGGACCGTTTGGTTCTGGCGATNGATCCAGCCCATGGCAANCGGGTTTCAAATTATGANCGCACCATGCGAAACCGNAACAAATTGTTGCGNGAAGAAATGCCGGATGCCACTTGGCTTGATGCGCTCGAGATACAGTTTGCCGAACTNGCGACAGCCATTACCTTTGCCAGGATNGAACTGATCACCTTGCTTTCACGAGTGATTGTGGAAAATGACGATCCCAATTCTCCCTTNCCCGATGCGCTGATTTCTTGTGAAGGCACGTTGGAAAATCTTGCCGGAGAATTTGCCGCCAGCGATCTGGAAGAGCAGTTTTTGCAACAATTACGCACTTCGCGCAGATTGGATGCCGCTGCCGGTCGTACATTACAGGGGCCNCANCGTTCTGATCTCATNGTTCATCATCGACCAAAATCCATGCCCGCNGCCCTTTGTTCTACGGGTGAACAAAAGGCTTTGCTGATCGGCTTATTGCTGGCCCATGCCAAATTGGTGGGNGAGCTGCATGGGGCGGCCCCNATCCTTTTGCTTGATGAAGTCGCAGCCCATNTGGATGNNGAACGNCGNTCTGCCCTCTATGAAATGATCGATAAACTTGCNTGTCAGGCNTGGATGACNGGGACGGATCAAAGNNTGTTTGAAGCGNTGGAAGACCGTGCCCAATGCTTTAATGTTGCTAATGGCGAGGTTCATCCGATAAGAAACGGGTAATATTCATTGTAAGAGCCATAATATGTCCCTGTCGCCTGAAGAACTGGAACGTTACGCCCGCCACATTGTATTAAGCGATGTGGGAGGGCCCGGTCAGCAATTGCTTAAAAAAGCAAAGGTGCTGGTCATTGGTGCCGGNGGTCTTGGNACGCCAGTACTGCAATATCTTGCCGCCGCCGGTGTNGGCAATTTGGGCGTGGTCGATGATGATATCGTCTCCCTTTCAAACCTCCAGCGCCAGATCATCCANGACACATCGCGCGTGGGTGNAAAAAAGGTCGAGAGCGCCAAAGANGCGCTTATNCGNATCAACCCCAATGTGAATGTAGAAATTTTTGATTANCGACTGANCGANGAAAATGCTCNCGAACTCATCGGCAAGTTCGATATCATNGCNGATGGNAGTGATAATTTTGATACCCGNTATTTGGTAGCTGATACCTGTAAAGCGCTNGAAAAAACGCTGGTGAGCGGAGCGGTCGGCCGTTTTGATGGTTCTCTCACCACAATAAANCCCCATCAAAGCGATGAAAATGGCCANAAATATCCAGAATTTNGCGATATTTTNCCAAATANACCACCCGANGGNTTATTGCCCACTTGNGCCGAAGCTGGCGTTATCGGTGCTNTGACCGGCGTAATTGGTTCTATGCAGGCATTGGAGATCATTAAAGAGATCACCGGTGCNGGCACTGGTCTGGCGGGNCGTCTGGTNCTTTACGATTCNCTTCATTCNCGNTTTCAAGAAATNAAATACGGNCNAAAANAATAAGTGTGTATGNTTGGTGTCAAAATGCACACTTGTCAGAATTCATAGCCCCTATCTCTAGTTCATCGGAAGGACAAACCTTNCNACTTTATAAAAAGGAGAATGGTTATGACAAATAAAACAATCAAAAGCGCANTAGCTGCCCTTGCCCTCGTGGTTCTGGCAACAAGCGGCGGCGCCGCTTCNGCCGGTGTCGGATCAATCACACTTGGTAATATCAGCACCGCCGTAATTCAGGCNGGTGAAACAGAAATTGCACCAACCAAAGTTGGAAATCGCCGCCATCGCGGACACCGTCGTCACCACAATAGTCGTCGTCATTACCGCGGCCATTGGGGTAACGGTTACGGCCATGGTCGCGGCCACGGTTATAACTGCCGCATCAAGAAGCGTTTTTGGGACGGTTACAACTATTACTACCGTTATGTGAATATTTGCCGTTACTAATATCAGCCACTAAAATCTGATAATTCTCCAATTGCCCCGGTGTTCTCATCGGGGCTTTTGGTGTTTTAGCGCATGGAGTCACAAGCAGGGTTGTTTTTGCTGGTATAGAGCTCGTTTGGTGCCTAATATAAGTTTACACTGGAGAAAATGTATTGACCATCAGACAGCATAAGGGCGATCTGCCCGATCTTTCGAATTATTATGACAGCGTTGCAATTGATACCGAAACTCTCGGGCTTAACCCGTTGAGGGATCGTTTGTGCGTGATACAATTGTCTCCGGGCGATGGCACTGCCGATGTGGTGCAGATCGAAAAAGGGCAAAAAAGCGCNCCCAATATCGAAAAACTGCTGAGCGATCCTGCGGTGACCAAGATTTTCCATTTTGCCAGATTTGATCTTGCTGTGCTTTACCACGCATTTGGAGTGATGGCCGAGCCGACTTATTGTACAAAAATCGCGTCAAAACTCACCCGCACCTACACAGACCGTCACGGGCTGAAAGATCTGGTGCGCGAATTGACCGGCTCAGATATTTCCAANCAACAGCAAAGTTCCGANTGGGCCGCCGAAAAGCTAACCAAAGCACAGATGGATTATGCCGCTTCTGACGTGCTTTATTTGCATGAATTGCGCGCCAAGCTTGATCAAAGGCTTGAACGTGAAGAACGAACGGAGCTGGCAGCAGAAGCCTTTAAGTTCTTGCCCACAAGGTCAAAGCTTGATCTGGCTGGTTGGTCNGACACGGATATTTTCGCTCATAGTTAACAGTTTGTTACCCTGATTGTGCTATGTGCCCTGTGTGAGATGGTGTGAAATTTTGCTGCGAACGCCGTAAAATGACCAAGAACTTTAGTAAAAACTCCCAGCTGATGCAGGGAACTCTGAGTACAAGCGAAGTCGATGAACACATATGTACCTAATATTCTCGATTCCAACCGAGTGGAAGCGCAGCATTTTCGCGCAGANACAAGCTTGGCAAATGAGCAGGGCGTGAATATCAGGCGGGAAAATGTTGATTTTGTCTCNGCCAAACGTGAAGCGGCCGAATTTGAAAAGGCTTCGCGCCATTCAGGCCGGGTCCGTCTACTTAAAATACTTTTGCCAACGATCGCCGTAATTGTAGTCATTGGATTTATTGGTGCTGTAGCGCTTCGAAATATCGGTCTTCCCTCGATAAATATCGGTTCTCTAAACCTTGATGATGGNAAGCTGGTAATGGAACATCCGAAGCTCAATGGTACCGATAGAAACCAGCGCCCCTTTAGNTTGACCGCCGAAAAAGCAATTCAGGACCTTTCCAAGCCAAAGAGTATTGAACTTGATGTCATCACTGCAAAATTGCCCATGGAAAATGGCGTATACGCAGATGTCACGGCAGATAATGGCGTTTACGATTCCGAGACAAAAACGCTGGTAATGACCGGAGATGTGGTGCTGAAGACCGATGACGGCATGGAAATCCATTTGGTCGATGTGGACGTGGATATCGGGACGGGCAGCCTTCAAACAACCAACCCCGTCAGCCTGATAACAGAAAATGCCACTATTACTGCGGACAGTCTAAGGGTGGAAAATAACGGCGAGCGCATTATCTTTGATAAACGCGTACGAATGACACTCAACCCTTCCAGCGCAAACCCCGCAAATAATGGGCAGTAGTGACAAAATGGTGAAACTTATGGCAATTGCCAGACCGATTAAATCCCATGTAGCTTCAAAAACCTCCAGCTCTGCGTTGGCTTGGCGGTTGCTTGCCATTCTTGCTGTAATCCTGCTTGGGTATGCCACTCCAGCATCGGCACAAAATTTCGGCGGTGCATTTGAAGGCATGCAAGATAATAAGCAGCCAATCCAAATCGAGGCTGATCGTCTTGAGGTCGAGGATAAAAAAGGCACCGCCCATTTCAAGGGAAACGTCAATGTGGTGCAGGGTTCAACCATCCTGAAATCCGGTTCTCTGCGCGTATATTATTTCAGCGGCAAGAATGGCGGCGGCTCTAACAGCAAAATCAAAAGAATTGAAGCCAGCGGGGGCGTTGCCGTACGTTCAAAAGACCAAAATGCCACCGCCGACAGCGCCGTATTTAACATGCAGGCAGAAACCGTGGTGATGAGGGGCAATGTTGTCATAAGCCAGGGCCCCAATATTGCATCAGGATGCGTCTTGCGGGTAGATATGAAAACCGGCGCCGGAAAGCTTGAGCCCTGTAAAAATGGCAGCGGACGTGTAAAAATACTGCTTAATCCCGGCTCAGCGCCTAAATAATATCTAACCACCGGACAACACGTTGAATTTCTTGAAAAAAACTACTGATTTTCTCAATCGCCTTTCCAGCGGAAAGGCGGCCAATGCTGGTTTGGTTGTCGAAAATTCCAATGTATCGGTTGGTGGAACACCTAATTCACCAGATTTAGCTAGGACCGCCCCTCTGGCATCAGAGCAATTGCAAGCCTTGCAAAACCCTTCTGCCATTGGTGAGTTACGGGTTTCAGGTATCGAAAAATCCTATAAAGGCCGCAAGGTCGTGGGCGGCGTCAGTCTAAGCGTCAGGCGCGGTGAAGCTGTTGGCCTGCTCGGACCAAATGGTGCAGGTAAAACCACCAGTTTTTATATGATTACCGGGTTGATCCAGCCCGATAAAGGTAAAATTGAACTGGATGGTCACGATATAACCGCCATGCCGATGTATCGCCGCGCAAGGCTCGGTATTGGGTATTTGCCGCAGGAAGCTTCGATTTTTAGAGGTTTGAGCGTCGAGAATAACATTCGCGCCGTGCTTGAAGTTGTGGAACCAGATAAGAAAAAACGCGAACAACAACTCGATGCNCTGNTGGAAGANTTCTCGATCAGCCACTTGCGTAAATCNCCNTCAATTGCCCTTTCCGGNGGNGANCGCCGCCGTTGCGAGATTGCGCGCGCGCTGGCCACCAGGCCCACATTCATNTTGCTTGATGAGCCCTTTGCCGGCATTGACCCGATTGCNGTGGGCGACATNCAAAATCTCGTGCGCCATTTGACCAAGCGNGGCATTGGCGTCCTGATCACCGATCACAACGTTCGCGAAACCCTTGGATTGATCGACCGGGCCTATATTCTTCATGCNGGNCGCGTNCTCACCCATGGCCTGCCAGACCAGATTGTGCGCAATGAAGATGTGCGCCGTTTATACCTTGGAGAGCAGTTTACTCTTTAGGAACCTGATTGTGCTATACCNAGTCATGTAACAATTGAGCCAGAGCCGAAATAATCGGCCATCAAGCGTAAGACAGGGTATTAAATCATGGCGATAACCGCCAAATTGCAATTAAAACAATCACAATCTCTTGTGATGACGCCGCAATTACTTCAGTCGATAAAACTGTTGCAGTATAGTAATGTGGAATTGCAGGAATTTGTCCAAGGTGAGCTCGAAAAAAACCCGATTCTGGAAATGGAACAGGCTAATAACGAGCTTTCACCCCGCGAAAGCGGTGAACCAGCCCGTGAGCAGGTCGATAAAGATGCTCCCGTCGAAGATGTCAGCAAATTGGTGAACGAAGANCTGCCNGTAGAACAGGCAAGTCTTGAATCCCGGCTCGAGACCTCTATGGAAAACGTGTTTGATGCCGGGACAAGCGGNGCTGACGCTAACAAGGGTAGCGAAACCAGCAATTCAGACTGGAAGCCNGATTCNACCAGTACNGCCACAGGAAGCACGCTCGGTGCNACTTCAAGCTACAATATCGAAGCCTTTATCGCNGAAGAAATCGATCTTCGCCAATCNCTGANCGAGCAGGCAAGTCTGTTGTTTACGGATCAACAGGACCGTCAAATTGCTGAAGAAATCATCGGTTCCATGGATGATGACGGGTTCATGCGCCGCAGTTTACGTGAAATTGCTGAGGCAAGGTCTGTAACCCAAATTGAAGTGGATGCGGTGCTGCAATCCATTCATTCNTTTGACCCTCCGGGAATTTGCGCNCGTGATTTGAAAGAATCTCTGGCAATCCAGCTGCTCCATAAGGATCGGCTCGACCCGATGATGGAAAAAATGCTCGAAAATCTAGATTTANTGGCAAAGCATGATTTNTCCNCTCTGCAAAAGGCGTGTGACGCCNGNCGTGGCGATTTGATGGAAATGATCACGGAGATCAGAAACCTTAATCCGCGCCCCGCCAGCCAGTTTGACAGCGAACCAGTGAGCGCACTGATCCCCGATGTATTCGTCAAATTGCGCAATGATGGCGGNTGGGCGATTGAATTAAACAGCGAGGCTTTGCCCAAAGTGTTGGTGAACCGCACTTATCACGCTGAAATATCAAAATCCGTGGTTTCNGATCAGGATAAGGAATTTATGGTCGATTGCCTGCATACAGCCAACTGGCTTGTGCGAAGCCTCGACCAGCGTGCCCAAACAATTTTGAAAGTGGCAACGGAGATCGTGAAGCTGCAGGATATGTTTTTCGCCGAGGGNGTGGANCATCTAAAGCCGCTCAATCTAAAAACCGTGGCTGATAACATCAAAATGCATGAATCGACGGTATCCCGCGTCACCTCGAACAAATANATCATGACCGAACGCGGAATATTCGAGATGAAATATTTTTTCAATTCGGCNCTTTCCGCCACCGATGGCGGCGATCTTCACTCTGCCGTCTCTGTTCGTCATAAAATAAAGGCCCTAATTGAGGCTGAAACCCTCGAACGAATCTTATCTGATGATACTATTGTCGATCTTTTGAAGGATGAAGGCGTTGAAATTGCCCGTCGTACTGTCGCTAAGTATCGNGAATCTATGGGCATTCCATCTTCCGTTCAGCGTCGACGGGAAAAAAAGAGCCTTGAATTGACTGGCTAAAAATCCCACTTTACTACATGAAGCAAATGCTGCTAGCCTTTGCTTATTGCAAGCTGTGTCGAATCTGATGACACTTTAATTGGCTGGCATGGCTGCAATCGTTCAAGGCAATAACACTCAAGAAAGTGAGGATCCTATGAACCTGCAGATATCAGGAAAACACATGAATGTTGGAGAAGCGCTGTCCGCTCGTATAGAGGACCGTGTGGATGATTCGGTAACCAAATATTTTTCCGGTGGTTATACCGGGAATGTAACCCTGGAAAAGTCGGGCAACCGATTTACCTGTGATTGCATGATACATCTAAATTCCGGCACGAATTTGCAGGCTACTGGTTCTGAGATGAATGCGACCGCTGCGTTNGACGCAGCCGCAGAGCGTATTGAGAAGCGTTTAAGGCGTTATAAGCGACGGTTAAAAGACCATCACGCCAATGCCAGCCCCAAAGCCATGGGTGCAGCTGCGTATGCGATTATGGAGGCCCCTCACGAAGACGATGAAATCGCCGAGGATTATAGCCCGGCCATTATCGCAGAGAGCCAGACCAAAATCGCTACTCAAAGCGTTGCCCAAGCCGTTATGCAACTGGATATGACCGATCAGCCGGTCGTTGTTTTCACAAATGCTGGAAACGGACAAACCAATGTGGTTTACCGNCGAAGNGATGGAAACATNGGCTGGGTTGATCCCACCCTCGCAAAGTGATAAATCCGTGCCTCACGTTGGAAAATAACTTTCTAATTGGGGCACAACATGGATCTTGGGGATCTCGTTTTACCGGAGCGCATTATTGCATCTCTCAATCCGGGTTCGAAAAAGCAACTCTTGCAGGAGTTGGCTAAACTTGCATCTGAAATGACTGGTGCGCCGGTGCGGCGCATCTTTGACAAGCTTTTGGAGCGCGAGCGCTTGGGACCAACGTGCGTGGGCAACGGTATTGCCATTCCTCATGCGACTTTGCCGGAGCTGGATAAGATATTCTGTCAATATGTGCGCCTCGAAAGGCCGATTGATTTTGATGCGCCAGATAGTGAAGACGTCGATATCATCTTTTTGCTCCTTGCACCTGAAGGGGCGGGCGCTGAACATCTCAAAGTATTGGCGCGAATCGCCAGAGTCTTACGGGATGAGGAAACCGTCGAAAAATTGCGCGGTTCCAGCGAGATTTCAGCTATCCACACCATTTTATGTGCGCCACAGCCAGCTCGGGCCGTGTAATTATCATCGGGGATATTCCTCATGCCGATCGTAAATCTTAATCCAGTAAATCCGCTGCAAGATGGCAGACAATCCCTGCGGGCGCTTGAAATACGCCGCGGCGTGGTGCGCCAATTTCAAAATATGGGTCTGGCGCTGATATCCGAACTCACCCTTGCCAATAACCGTCGCGCCGATCTGATCGGCATTGACCGCAAGGGGCAAGTTGTGATTATCGAAATCAAATCTTCGGTTGAAGATTTCCGGGTCGATAAAAAATGGCCCGAATATCAACAATTCTGCGACATGTTCTATTTCGCGACTTTGGCCGATGTGCCTGCCGATATTTTTCCCGAAAGCGAAGGCCTGATCATTGCCGATAATTATGGCTGCGAGATCATCCGAGAAGCAGAAACCCAAAAACTGGCAGGGGCTACCCGCAAGGCCCTGACCATGCGCTTCGCCAGAGCCTCCGCCCAACGTTTGGAGCGGGTCTTAGATTATTGCGAAGGCAGCGGCACGAAAATTCCGAGCGGCCTTAATAGCTTAAGCGGCGACTAGGATTTTGCGACCCAGCACAACCATTAAAAACTAGA
>JAESSK010000213.1 GCA_016764155.1 Rhizobiaceae bacterium | reverse complement strand
TCAAAATTCGAAAAACTTGGAAGATTCGGCCGCTAAACAAAATATTTTGATTTATTTTTGATGCAGATGCAGATCAAGTTTTTCATATATATATGATCCAGTTTTAAGCAAAATTCAAATTATATAAAGTATTTTTGGTAGTAAATTTACGTTCGTATACTTGTCGATTACAATTCACAATTTGCACTCCGCCCCCCCTCAGCCAAAGTCAGCTAACCTTTTGTACATGTTTATGAAATAGGCCAGTAAGTGCTGGGATTTTTTTGGGTTATATAATGTCAAAATGGGCGAAAAAATGAAAAAACGTACGGGGCTATTTGCCGGCGCAATTATGTTTGTGCTGACCATGGTGTTGGGTGTTCACCTTGGAATTAAATATACAGTAGATTATGCGGTTGGTAGCGATGCCACCAGAAAAGCACTCAACTGGTCGAGCTATTTAATTACAAGAATGCCAGATCTGCCAACGCTGATTGAAACGGGCAGACCGAACAAACAGCAGATCCAGAAAATACAGACAACGTCCGAAGTCGGCGATGTATTTCGTTTCAAATTATTCAATGCGTCCGGCAATCTGGTTTTGATTTCCGACGAATTGGCAAAAAATCTGGAAGCCGGTGCCCGAGGCGATCACAGCGGCAAAGCTGCAAAAGTCCTGAGTACCGGTAAAAATCAGGTCTCCCTCAATGACGGCACAAAGAAAAAGAACCGCCCGGATCTTTACGTAGAGGCATATGTTCCCGTGATGGGCCAGGCAGGTAAAATTCTTGGCGTGGTAGAAGTTTATCTCGACCAAACCGCAACCTCCGTATTATTCCATCGCCTGTTCAATTTGCTAGCCATCGCCATCGCTGCCGTTTTGGCATTCGCTTTCGGCCTGCCATATTTGGCCTTTCTCAAGAAAAACCAGCAGGAACAACAGTCAAGAAACAAGGCCAACTATCTCGCAAAATTCGATCAACTTGCCAAAGTCTTGAACCGCTCAGGCCTGATGGAGCAATTGCGAACCAGAGGGTTGAAAAGCGATTTCGACCTGTCAAAAGCCAGTGTGATTTTCTTCGATGCTGACCATTTCAAAACCATCAACGACACCTTTGGCCATAAAGCCGGCGACGCTTTTCTAACCCACATCGGGCAAAGCATCACCGAAAGCCTTGAGGCTGATGATCTTGTGGGACGTTTGGGCGGAGATGAATTTTTGGTCGTCGCTTCTCGGGAGACCGTTGAGGATATTCATGCTCTGGTGGAAAAAATCCAATCCCGTGTTTCAAGCCCCTTGCGGTTTGAGGGATCCACCATCATTGGACATCTCAGCATTGGCATACATATGGGCGACGGTGAAGAAATGTCCATCGAAGACCGGATGCAAAAAGCCGATGTAGCGCTTTATCAGGCAAAGTTTGAAGGCAGAAACACCTACAGAACCTTTACCCATGAAATGCAGGTTAATGCCCTTCGCAGAAGAACCGTCGAAGCTGCAATTCTGTCCGGGCTCGAAGAAGATAGGTTTGAGGTTTATTATCAGCCGCTCCTGCATCAAAAGAGCAAGCAATGTGCCGGATTTGAAGCGCTGTTACGCCTAAAAGACAAGGATGGAAATTCTATTACGCCTACAGAATTCATCCCGGTCGCCGAATCCATGGGCCAAATTTGCACCATCGGATCATGGGTCTTGAAAACCGCCATTGAGGCCGTCGCCAGTTGGCCTTCAGATTATTTTATCTCGGTAAACCTTTCGGCCCGTCAGTTTGATGATGGTTCTCTCGTTCCATTGGTCACCCGTATATTGAAAGAAGCAAATGTCGACCCAACCAGACTGGAACTGGAAGTCACCGAAAGTTTGCTGATGGATAATACAGATAGCATTTCTGCGCAGCTAGAGAGCCTACGAGAGCTAGGGGTAAAATTATCTTTGGATGATTTCGGCACGGGTTATTCGAGCTTGGGATATTTGTGGCAATTTGGTTTTGATAAACTGAAGATTGATCGCTCATTCATCCTCGGGTTGGATCATAACACCGAAAAAGCTTCGGAAATTCTGGATACAATTATCTTGTTGGGCCACAGGCTCGACATGACGGTTACGGCTGAGGGTATTGAAACGGAATTTCAGGAAAAAATTCTGTCGGATTTAGAGTGTGATCACTTTCAGGGGTTCTTGTTTGGTAGGCCGATGCCTGCTTCAGAATTAGCACCCTATTTTCTGAGTTTGATCGATCGCGGCGAAAAAGAGCAGTCAGAGGAAATAATTGCTCACCAAGCCTGAGTTAATTTCCGGGTGTCTCCAGCCCGCGCATAAAGCGTGAGCAGCGCTCGGCAATCATCATTGTGGGCGCGTTGGTATTGCCGCTGACCAGATAAGGCATGGCCGAGGCATCGCACACCCGCAGGCCATCAACACCCCGCACACGCAACTGGTTGTCGAGCACCGCCATCTTATCGTTCTCCGCGCCCATCTTGCATGTGCCGGAGGGATGGAAAACCGTTTTGGCCGTATCACGCACGTAATTGCGTAGCGCCTCATCGTCATTTTCCACACCCGGTTCAGGTAAGGCGCGGCGTTTGATCAGTTTGGCAAGCGATGGGGCTTCCAAAATTTCGATGGCTTTTTTTACACCGCGCATCAAAAGTTCAACATCATCGGGATCAGATAAAGCGCCTGAATCAAACAATGCCGTATCTTTGGGATTGGACGAGCGAAGTTTCACCGTGCCGCGTGATTTTGGTCGCAAGAAACAAGGTCCAATGGCAATCCCGTGCGCTTCCACCGGATCGCGGTCGAGCCCGCCAACCATAAATGGCAGTACATGAAATTGTAGATCGGGAATGCCCGCATCAGACACATCGATAAAGCCACCACATTCAACCACCGTCGACGTCAACAGACCGGTTTTCGTGGTGAGATATTGCAGCATGTGTTTAACCGCTGCCAATCCCTTATCCTGACGGTAAATTGAAATCGGATCATGGGTTTCACCCAAGACAGCGCTCTCCAGATGGTCTTGATAATTTTCACCAACCCCCGGCAAATCATGGACCAGATCGATGCCGTGTTGGCGCAATTCTTCACCATTGCCTATGCCCGATAATTGCAACAGACGCGGTGTTTCAATCGCACCGGCACACATCACCACCTCGCGCTTGCAACTATATTGGCTTCCATCTTCCAGCGTGATGCCTGAAGCGCGTTTGCCATCAAAATCAACTTTTGCCACACGCCGCTCGGTCAGGATTGTCAAATTCGACCGGCCCTCGGCTTTGCGCAAAAACGCCTGTGCAGCACTCCATCGTCGCCCGTTTTTGGTGGTGCACTGGTAAAAGCCAACGCCCTCCTGNTTGGCGCCATTGAAATCTTCGTTATAGGGAATGCCCACTTCCTGTGCTGCCCGAATGAAAGCCCAGCTTAGTGGATGACCATAGGCTTTTTCCGAAACGCTGAGTTCGCCTTCGCCGCCGTGAAACGCACCGCTCAAACGCATATTGTTTTCAAGATCGCGAAAGGTAGGCAACACATCTTCATAGGACCAGCCGCGCACGCCAGCCTGCGCCCAGTTATCATAATCCTGGCTCTGGCCACGGATATAGACCATCGCATTGATGGAACTACCGCCTCCAAGAACATGGCCTTGAGGGATGATCGCCGGTCGATTGTTCAAATGCTCAGTAGGTTCGCCCATATACATGACGACGTCCTTACCCTCTTCGATCACCTTGAAAAAAGTCGCAGGAATGTGGATCCATTTATTGGTATCCTTGCGCCCGCTCTCGATCATCAAAACCCGAACATTAGGGGCTTCAGAGAGCCGAGAAGCCATCACACAACCAGACGACCCTCCACCAACGATGATATAATCAAACTGTTCCATAAGAAATATCCCCAAAACCTCGGTCTGGGAATTCAACACTATAATTCACAAGTAAACAAGTTTGAAGGTTTTGAAGAAGTGACGCGTATTTCTATGGAGATACTTCAATCATGCCAGCAACCGAACGGCATGCCGGGCGGTCAGCCCGCGTCTTCGCAGGTTTAAGTGAAACGAATATCGTGAGAAAGAAAAATGGTGCANCCGGGAAGGCTCACTAAATAANACAAGCCTCGAAAGCGTTCTAACCCGCTTTCGAGGCTCTAACCAAAACAGCCCAACTAGTTCAAGAGGCCATAGTGGCTGAAAAAGTCACTACCACATCTACAAATGAAAACAAGGCTCTAAGCCTTTAATGATTTCTCGACAAGCTGACGGATAACTTCTGGGCAGGTTTAGTAAACTGCACAAGCCAAAAACAATACGTAACTATCTAATTTCATAAAAGAAAAATGGTGCACTTGGACGAAGAAAGTTCAAACGCATTATTCGAGACATTAGAGGAATGGGATTACCAATTAAAGCATCTTGAAATTGACAAATTCGCGGGGAAACCTGAGGAGCCACGGTTATGAGTGGCTCATTGAAAACGAATCGCTCACCCTCAATAAAGTCAGAATTTTCAGTCCAAGCAACGCTTGATGCCAAGACAGAAAAAGAGAAGCGTCCACCACCATTGTCGCTGCGGTTATCAAACGGTGAACGAGAAGAACTTGAGCGACTAGCAAACGGGCAATCCCTCAGTGGATATATTCGCCAGTCGATCTTTGAAAACTCGATCTCGATAAAAACAATCCGAACACGGAAGCCTCCTATTCAAGATTACAAGATGTTGGCGCGTGTGCTCCGAGCGTTGGCCAATGCTGACACGATTAGCGCAATTACCGATATAGGCAAGATGGATGCGAATCTGGCTCCAATGAGCAGCGAGTTGGAAATCGCTGTGCAACGAGCGTGCACAGATATTGCCAACATGCGTCAGCAATTGATTACAGCTCTCGGACTTCGGAGCGAGCTTGATTAATGATACTGCATGGCAACCAACGCGGCGGTGCCAATGATATGGCGCTGCATTTAATGAAAGATGAGAATGAGCGCGTGGAAGTTCATGAACTGCGAGGATTTGTATCTAGCAATCTAGCTGGTGCATTTCAGGAGTCCTACGCGATTAGTCGGGGAACGAATTGCAAACAACATCTGTTCTCCCTCAGCATCAATCCCCCCAAAGGTGCACATATCAGCACGCAGGAATTTGTGGATGCGTTTGACCTTGCTGAAATCAACCTCGGTTTGAGTAAACAACCCCGCGCAATTGTATTTCATGAGAAACTTGGCTTAGACGGTGAATTGCGCCGCCATGCTCACGCTGTTTGGTGCCGTATTGATGCGGAGAACATGAAGGCGGTGCAACTTTCTTTCACGCACCAGAAGCTGAGAGAGGTTTCTAGAGAGCTTCATATTCAGCACGACCTTAAAATACCGTCTGGCTTAATAAATTCAAAGGATAGCGATCCAAGAAATTATACTCTGGCTGAGTGGCAGCAATGCAAGCGTGCGGAGAAAGACCCCAAGCAGGTGAAAAGCGTTTTTCAAGATGCTTGGTCAATCTCCGATACAAAAGCGTCCTTTGCGAACGCGCTCGAAGAGCGAGGGTTCATCCTCGCTCAAGGCCGAAGAGGTCATGTTGCTGTCGATTACAAGGGGGAGAAATACGCTGTTTCTCGCTATGTCGGGATCAAAGCTAAACAGGTTCGAGCGCGGTTGGGTGAGGCGGGAGGATTGCCATCAATTGAGCAAGCTCAAACGAAGGCGGCGGAGCAAATAGTGGACCGCCTCAAAGAGCTGCATGACGATCAAAGGCAGCAAGAGAGCGCGAAGAAACAACACGCCGAAGAACAGAAAAAACAAACCGAATCTGCTCACGCGCATGAGGAGGAAAAACTAAACCAAATACAGAATGAACGCCAAATCGAGGAAGAGAATGAGCGCGAGGCACGTATAAGAACTGGATGGCGTGGGTTGTTGGATAGAGTAACGGGAAGACGTAAGCAGACCGAAGCACTGAATGAGATCGAAGCTACCAACTCGCAACAAAAGGACAAAGACGAACAACGCGAAATGCGCGAGAAGCAGGAAATTGCTGACAGAAATCAACAGAAAAAATTTGAGGCAGAACGCCTAGAAAATCTAATGACTACACGTGAGTTGGAAACTGATATTGAGCAATTGCGCCCAACGGCAGAACCACCTCCCGATATAGTTCAAAGTGACTATGCAACTGAGCAAAGGGATCAGGCCAATAAAGCGAATGAGCAATATCGAGACAATGGCCCTGAACTCTATCACTAACAAACAGCAAAGCAGGAAACGTAATTTGACGGCTGCCTTCGTTTCAATTGTATTTTCCGCTAGGT
>JAESSK010000212.1 GCA_016764155.1 Rhizobiaceae bacterium | reverse complement strand
TTAAATTATGTCAGTAAATGATCCTCTTGGTGATATGCTTACACGCATCCGTAATGGTTTGATGCGCGGTAAGTCCAAAGTTTCAAGCCCGGCCTCCAAACTGCGTAAAAGTGTTTGCGACGTGCTGGAAGCAGAAGGCTATATTCGTGGATATACCACTGTCGATTTTGACAATGGTAAATCTGAAATGGAAATCGAATTGAAATATTTTGAAGGCACATCGGTTATTCGTGAAATTTCTCGCGTATCAACTCCGGGCCGTCGGGTATATTCATCCGTTAAATCCATTCCGAATGTTTCAAACGGTCTCGGTATCAATATTTTGTCCACCCCGAAAGGCGTTATGGCCGATCATCAGGCGCGTGAACAAAATGTTGGCGGCGAAATTCTCTGCAGCATTTTCTAGGCCAACTTTTTAGGACACAGGTATAAATTATGTCTCGAATAGGTAAAAAACCGGTAGTTGTTCCTGAGGGAGTGACTGCGACCGTTGAAGGCCAGTTGGTAACAGCCAAAGGCCCTAAGGGTGAACTGAACTACGTTGTGAACAATGACGTTTTGGTGAAAATGGAAGATGGCGCGATCAAAGTTGACCCGCGTTCTCAGACAAAAGATTCCCGCGCAAAATGGGGTCTTTCTCGCACCATGATCACTAACATCATGACCGGCGTTAAAGATGGCTATGAAAAACGTCTTGAGATCAATGGCGTTGGTTATCGTGCAGCAATGCAAGGATCCAACATCCAGCTTTCTCTCGGCTTCTCTCATGAAGTTGTTTACAAAGTGCCAGAAGGCGTGAGCGTTAGCGTTCCAAAACCAACTCAAATCGTTGTCACAGGCATCGATAAACAGAAGGTTGGCCAGGTCGCCGCAGAAATTCGTAAATATCGCCCACCTGAGCCTTATAAAGGCAAGGGCGTGAAATACGTAGACGAAACCATCTTCCGCAAGGAAGGCAAGAAGAAGTAAGGCAGGCTCGAAATGGCTAGCAAGCAATCTACAACTAAGCGCCGTGTTGCACGGGTGCGCCGTTCACTTAAAAAAGTGGCAAATGGTCGTCCGCGTTTGAGCGTTTATCGTTCTGGCGAAAACATCTACGCGCAAGTTATCGATGATAGCAAAGGCCACACAGTGGCAGCTGCTTCATCCCTTGAAAAAGACGTGCGTGGCAAGTTGAAAACCGGTGCTGACATTAACGCTGCTGGCGTTATTGGCAAACTGGTTGCCGAACGTGCTGTTAAAGCAGGCGTTAAAAAGGTCGTTTTCGACCGTGGCGCATACATCTATCATGGCCGGGTGAAAGCCTTGGCTGAAGCCGCTCGTGAGGGTGGTCTAGAATTCTAGAGAAAAAAGCACAATCCGGGAACTGGGCTCCAGTTTTCGGGTAAATTGTGCGAAACAAATACGTTGGTTCGTAAGAACCTATCAGTGCTACCATAAAAGAATAAAGGCTAAGGATAATGGCACCTAGAGAAAATTCGCGAGATCGCGACGATCGTGATAATGAGTTTGTTGACAAGCTCGTTCACATCAACCGTGTTGCAAAAGTTGTAAAAGGCGGTAGACGCTTTGGTTTTGCAGCCCTTGTAGTAATTGGCGACCAAAAAGGCCGTGTTGGCTTTGGTCACGGTAAAGCCCGTGAGGTTCCTGAAGCAATTCGTAAAGCTACCGAAGCAGCGAAACGCGACATGATCTTCGTACCACTGCGCTCCGGCAGAACCCTTCACCACGATGTGGAAGGTCGTCACGGCGCAGGCAAGGTTCTGCTTCGTGCAGCACCAGCCGGTACTGGTATCATTTGTGGTGGTCCAATGCGTGCAGTATTTGAAACACTTGGTGTTCAGGACGTTGTTGCAAAATCCATGGGGTCTTCAAACGCCTACAACATGATCCGTGCAACTTTTGACGCCCTAAAACGTCAAATGCATCCTAAAGACATCGCTGCTCAGCGTGGGCTTAAATATTCAACATTGCAGGCTCGCCGCGTCGATCTAATCGGCACTGAAGAGTAGTCCAAATTTATAAGGAGCCCGTGATGGCTGATAAGAAAACAGTTACGGTCCAACAAATCGGTAGCCCGCTTCGCCGCCCGGCAAAGCAGCAAGCTACTTTGGTTGGTCTCGGCCTTAACAAAATGAACCGTCGCCGTACTCTGGAAGATACTCCAGCTGTGCGTGGCATGATCCGCAAGGTTGCTCACCTCGTTCGCGTTATTGACGAGAAGTAGACCGGAGAAAATATTATGAAACTCAATCAACTCAGAGACATTGCTGGTGCTAACAAAAACCGCAAGCGGGTAGGGCGCGGCATCGGTTCAGGCATGGGTAAAACCGGCGGCCGTGGTGTTAAAGGTCAAAAATCACGCTCAGGTGTGGCAATCAACGGTTTTGAAGGTGGGCAAATGCCGATCTATCGCCGCCTGCCAAAACGTGGGTTTTCAAACGCAATGTTTGCAAGAAAGCTGAACATCGTGTCACTTGCTCGTTTGCAAATTGCAATCGACGCCAAGAAGCTTGATGCGAAAAAACCGATTACGGTTTTNGCGCTTGTCGAAGCTGGCATTTTGCGCCGCCCTAAAGACGGCGTACGTATTTTGTCTGACGGTGAGATCAAAGCAAAGCTAACTTGCGAAGTTTTCGGTGCATCTAAACNGGCAATCGAAAAAATCGAAAAAGCTGGCGGANCAGTTTCCGNNGGTGTTTTGTCTAAAAAGGCAGCTTCTGAAGCTGCTTCTGCCGAAAAAGCAGAGAAAAAAGCAGACAAAGCTGAAAAAGCCAATAAAGCAGATAAAGCGTAACACATTAGTGATACCGCCTCGCAATGCGGGGCGGTAATACATATGTACCCCGGACCGGCAAATAGTGTTGACTAATTGGAGTCTCATCGAATATGCCTTTAGGGCACCGGGCTAAGGGAGAATTTTATGGCATCTGCCGCTGAGCAACTTGCTTCCAATATCAATTTTTCATCTTTTTCCAAAGCGGAAGAGCTTAAAAAACGAATCTGGTTCACCCTTGGTGCGCTGATTGTTTATCGGTTGGGAACTTATATTCCTCTGCCGGGCATNGATCCTACCGCTTATGCCACAGCCTTTGGCCAGCANAGCCAGGGNGTTCTTGGCCTGTTTGATATGTTTGCAGGTGGTGCTGTATCGAGACTGGCAATTTTTGCCCTCGGCATCATGCCTTACATTTCCGCTTCCATCATCATGCAGTTGATGACTTCTGTTGTTCCTACNTTGGAACAGTTGAAGAAAGAAGGNGAGCAGGGCCGCAGGACCATCAACCAATACACCCGCTACGGCACAGTCATTCTTGGCAGCCTACAGGCTTANGGCATCGCTGTNGGNTTGGAATCAGGCAATGGTATTGTCACCNATCCNGGCTTCTTCTTTAGAATATCTACCGTCATCACCCTTCTGGGTGGCACAATGTTCTTGATGTGGCTTGGTGAACAGATCACCGCACGCGGCATTGGTAACGGTATTTCACTGATCATCTTCTCAGGCATTGTTGCNGCCCTTCCTTCCGCATTGGCCGGAACCTTGGAATTGGGCAGGCAAGGGGCGCTTTCCACAGGTATTATTCTTGCTGTGTTTGCACTCGCTATTGCTCTGATCATGTTCATCGTATTCGTTGAACGCGCTCAAAGAAGGTTGCTTATTCAGTATCCAAAGCGTCAGGTNGGCAATCGNATGGCTCAGGGCGAAAGCTCTCATTTGCCGCTTAAGCTGAATACAGCTGGCGTTATCCCGCCAATCTTTGCNTCATCTCTTTTGNTNCTNCCAGTAACNGCTGCNGGCTTTGCNGCNAGNTCTGAGTTGCCGGGCTGGTTGACTACCATCACAGCCCTCCTTGGCCACGGACAGCCACTATACATGATCTTCTATGCGCTGATGATTGGCTTCTTCGCATTCTTCTATACGGCCATCGTTTTCAATCCNGGCGATACCGCTGATAATTTGAAAAACCATGGTGGCTTNGTGCCNGGCATTCGTCCCGGTGATCGTACAGCAGAATATATTGATTACGTTCTGACCCGCATTACGGTTGTNGGTGCGATCTATCTGATTATTGTTTGTCTATTACCCGAATTTCTAATAGCGGCGGCNGGCGTTCCGTTCTATCTGGGTGGGACATCATTGCTCATTGTAGTTAGTGTAACAATGGATACAGTTGCACAGGTNCAGGGACATCTTCTGGCTCACCAATACGAAGGGCTGGTCAAAAAATCACGCCTTCGTGGCGGAAAGAAGAGAAAAAAATGAGACTGATCTTATTGGGGCCTCCGGGCGCAGGTAAAGGTACGCAGGCAAAACTGCTGGTCGATAAATACTCTATTCCGCAACTCTCTACTGGAGATATGTTGCGCGAAGCAGTGGCGGCTCAAACCGAAATTGGCAAAAAAGCCAAGGCGGTTATGGATGCAGGCACTCTGGTATCTGATCAGATCGTTAACGCGATTGTTTCTGAACGTCTCGATCAAGACGATTGCGCCAATGGTTTTATCCTTGATGGCTATCCAAGAACTTTGCAGCAGGCNGATGAGTTAGCTAATATGCTGGCAGGAAAAGGCATCAAGCTCGACAGCGTTGTCGAGCTTGAAGTAGATGATGAAGCNCTCGTTGAGCGGGTTGCTGGTCGCTATACTTGCGGTGCATGCGGCGAGGGCTATCACGATACTTTTAAACAGCCAAAGCAGCAGGATATCTGTGATCGCTGTGGCAAGTCTGAATTCAAGCGTCGTCCCGATGATAATGCTGATACCATGCGCACACGGTTGTTGACCTATTATAAGGAAACTTCCCCACTGCTTGGTTACTACTATGCCAAGGGCGAATTGACTGCCGTGAATGGAATGGGAGAGATTGATGAAATCGCTTCAGAAATTCAAGGTGTGCTGAACAATCCTGTTGCTAGAAGAGTTACAGGCTAATTGTTCGCTAAAAATAGCGCCAGAAGCCATATAGAACCCTATCAGGGGTTGACCTTTGGCGGTGTTTGGCATTAAAGAATTCCTAGAGATTTAAGAAGATCGGAATCACTCCTTGCAAAAGGTGGGATATCGATCTTTTTGATGTTTGTTTCAAACAAAATTTCGAACCTGAACAACCGCATGGGTCGGTCTCCACCGAACGCGGAAATGAAACCTCGCCGATAGAATCGGCCTATATGGAGAAGAGAGCATGGCTCGTATTGCTGGTGTTAATATACCAACTAATAAACGCGTAATTATCGCGCTACAATATATTCACGGGATTGGTCCAAAGATCGCCAGTGAGATTGTAACAAAAGCAAATATCGCAAATGAACGTCGCGTCAATCAGCTATCAGATTCTGAAGTAATGCAGATTCGTGACGTGATCGATGCAGACTACCAGGTTGAAGGTGATCTTCGCCGTGAGCATTCTATGAATGTGAAGCGTCTGATGGATCTTGGTTGCTACCGTGGCCTGCGCCACCGTCGTGGTCTACCTGTTCGTGGTCAG
Source organism: Rhizobiaceae bacterium (assembly GCA_016764155.1). Classification (GTDB taxonomy): domain Bacteria; phylum Pseudomonadota; class Alphaproteobacteria; order Rhizobiales; family Rhizobiaceae. The sequence continues at coordinate 1,680 of JAESSK010000212.1, read as the reverse complement.
CGTACGCACACAAATGCCCGTACCCGCAAAGGTCCGGCACGCCCGATTGCAGGCAAAAAGAAATAGCATTTTTACATGCAGTATGAGGGGTCAAGCGGCCTTTCGTATTTGCACGCTCATTTTGGGCGTATGTGTAAGAGAATTGGAAAATGCGATATCGCATTTTCCCTGTGGAGCTGCTGGAATTACGGCAGTGAAGATATCTAGAAAGGTTATCTAAAATGGCTAAAGAACCCGGTCGGGTCAAACGACGCGAGAAGAAAAACATCTCTTCAGGTGTTGCTCACGTAAATTCAACATTCAACAACACAATGGTTACCATCACCGATGTTCAGGGCAACACGATTTCGTGGTCCTCTGCTGGTGCACAAGGCTTTAAGGGATCTCGTAAATCGACCCCTTATGCCGCTCAGGTAGCTGCTGAAGATGCTGCGAAAAAAGCACAGGAACACGGCATGAAGACGCTGGAAGTTGAAGTGCGCGGTCCTGGCTCTGGACGTGAATCTGCGTTGCGTGCCCTACAAGCCTCTGGATTTGTCATCACTTCAATTCGTGATGTTACGTCCATTCCTCATAATGGCTGTCGTCCACGTAAAAAACGTCGCGTCTAATAAATCTGCCTTGCAACAAATCCGCATTGCAAGGCTTTTTGGAATTGCCACGAAGGGATGGTGGCACAAAACCTTAAAGGGGTTTATCCATGATTCAGAAAAATTGGCAGGAACTGATCAAGCCAAATAAGCTGGAGATCGTTTCCAGTACCGCTACGAAATCCGTGATTGTTGCCGAGCCGCTGGAACGCGGTTATGGCCTGACACTCGGTAATGCGCTGCGTCGCATTCTTTTGTCTTCGCTACAGGGTGCCGCTGTTACAGGCGTGCAGATCGATGGCGTATTGCATGAGTTTTCATCTATTCCAGGCGTTCGTGAAGATGTCACCGATATCGTTTTGAACATCAAGGAAATCGCGCTCCGCATGGAAGCCGAAGGCCCGAAACGCATGGTTGTGCGTAAAGAAGGTCCAGGCGTTGTAACTGCTGCGGATATTCAAACAGTGGGTGATATTGAAATCCTCAATCCTGAACATGTGATTTGTACGCTTGATGAAGGCGTTGAAATTCGTATGGAACTGACTGTTGATACCGGCATGGGCTATGCACCTGCCGAGCGTAACCGTTCAGAAGACTCGCCTATCGGCATGATCCCTGTAGATAGCCTGTTTTCACCGGTTCGTAAGGTTTCTTATAAGATCGATAAAACACGCGAAGGTCAGGTTCTCGATTATGATAAACTGACCATGACCGTTGAAACCGACGGTTCTGTGACGCCTGATGATGCGGTGGCTTTTGCTGCCCGTATTCTGCAAGATCAGCTTTCTATCTTCGTGAACTTCGAAGAGCCAGAGAAAGAAGATACTCAGGAAGAAGTGGCCGAATTGGCATTCAACCCAGCGTTGCTGAAGAAGGTAGACGAGTTGGAACTTTCCGTTCGTTCCGCCAACTGCTTGAAAAACGACAACATCGTTTATATCGGCGATCTCATCCAGAAAACAGAAGCAGAAATGCTTCGCACACCAAACTTCGGGCGCAAATCGCTCAACGAGATCAAAGAAGTTTTGGCTGGCATGGGGCTTCATCTTGGAATGGAAATTCCAGCATGGCCGCCTGAAAACATTGATGA
>JAESSK010000211.1 GCA_016764155.1 Rhizobiaceae bacterium | reverse complement strand
GTCTTGATTGCCCTTGGCGGCGGCGTGGTCGGAGACCTTGCCGGGTTTGCCGCAGCAAGCATGCGTCGCGGCATGAAGTTTTTACAAATTCCCACCAGCCTTTTGGCCCAGGTTGATAGTTCTGTCGGTGGCAAAACCGGCATCAATTCGCCCCACGGTAAAAACCTGATCGGCGCATTTCACCAACCCATTCTGGTGGTGGCTGATACGAGCATTTTAAAAACCCTCTCAAAGCGTGAATTCACCGCAGGTTATGCAGAAGTTGCTAAATACGGGCTGATTGACCGGCCCGAATTCTTCGAATGGCTGGAAAAAAACCACGAAAATATTTTTAAGTATGGCGATGCGTTAGCCAAAGCCGTTTCCACGTCCTGTCAGGCCAAAGCAGAAGTGGTGGCCGCCGATGAGCAGGAAAGAGGCCAGCGCGCCTTGCTCAATCTCGGCCATACATTCGGCCATGCACTGGAAGGTGCGACCAAATATGACAGCGCCCGCCTCGTCCACGGCGAGGGTGTGGCTATCGGCACAGTTCTGGCCCACCAATTTTCCAACCGGATGAATTTATGCAGCACCGATTGCACCGATAGGGTGATCCGGCATTTCAAAGCTGTAGGATTGCCCACCAGCCTTGCCGATATTCCTGGCGGCATACCAAATGCGCAAACCTTGATGGAATATATCACTCAGGATAAAAAGGTCGTAAAAGGTTCGCTCACGTTTATTCTGACAAAGGGAGTTGGCCAGTCCTTCATCGCCAATGATGTTCCCCCCGCTGAAGTGCTGTCTTTTCTGGAGGAAAAGCTTCAATAATGGAAAACTACTGGTTCGTTCTTATCGCCATTTTAGTGCTGATTGTCCTCTCGGCCTTTTTCTCTGGTTCTGAAACAGCGCTAACAGCCGTATCGCGTTCGCGCATGCATCAGCTTGCAAAAAAAGGTGATAAACGCGCCAGTCTCGTCATAAATTTGATTGAAAAACGCGACCGTCTTATCGGCGCATTATTGATTGGCAACAATCTCGTCAATATTTTGGCATCAGCGCTTGCCACCAGCTTTTTCATAAATTTCTATGGCGAATCCGGCGTGGTAATCGCCACTGTGGTGATGACCGTCGTTGTGGTGGTTTTCGCTGAAGTCATGCCCAAATCATGGGCCATCACCAATGCCGATAAATTCGCAACCAGCGTCTCTCCTATTGTCCGCATCATCGTACTGGTCTTTTCCCCACTCACCTATGTAATGGCGGGTTTTGTACGCAGGGTATTGCGTTTGTTCGGAATTCAAATCACCGAGGAACAGTCGCTTCTTTCCGCCCATGACGAATTACGCGGCACCATGGATATTCTCCATAAGGAAGGCTCCATCATTAAAGACGACAAGGATCGGCTGGATGCAATTTTGGACCTGCACGATCTTGATGTGGGTGATGTAATGATCCACCGGACCGCCATGGAAAGCATCAACATCGATGATGCATCAGAAAAAATCGTTAAACAAATCCTCGCAAGCCCCTATACCCGCATCCCAATCTGGCGTGACGAGGTGGAAAACATCATCGGCGTAGTCCATGCAAAAGACGTACTGAGAAGCATCGCCAGCGGCAAACGCACGGCCAAAACCCTCGACATCATGAAGATCGCCGCCAAGCCATGGTTCGTGCCAGAAACCACATCATTACAAGCCCAGCTAAACGCTTTCTTGCGCAATAAGGCCCACATAGCTTTGGTCGTCGATGAATATGGCGAAGTGGAGGGCATCGTAACGCTGGAAGATATTTTAGAAGAAATCGTCGGCGAAATCGCTGATGAACACGATGTGGAAGTTGCAGGTGTGGTGCCCCAACCAGACGGTTCTTATTTGATCGATGGTATCGTGCCAGTACGCGACATTAACCGTGCCCTAGACTGGGAACTTCCCGAAGACGAGGCAACCACCGTCGCAGGCCTCGTCATCCACGAAGCTCAAATGATCCCCGAAGAAAAGCAAACCTTCACATTCTACAAAAAACGTTTTGTCGTAACCGGTAGAGAAAAAAACCGCATCACACAATTACGCATTCGCGATTTATAGCCGGACAGCATTCGCTCAAGAAAAAAGAACGCGAGCTTCGTAGGCGAGCATGGGAACCCGGCGCTAATGCGCCGCGCCTTCGCAGGCCCAAGCGAAGCTTGGATATGCCGTGAGAACAAACAGAAGCCGTTAGCCAAGTCCACAGCGGCGAATTCTTCCTCTAAACCCTAAGCAACCTCCTCAGGAGCCTTCGCTTCAATAGCAATCGCATGAAGGCCTCTTTCCTCCATCAAATCGACAAGCAGCGCGTTAATCCCACGATGTCGAGCAACGCGGTTCATGCCTGAAAATTTAGACGATACTATCTTAATTCGAAAATGCGTTTCGCCTTTTCCGTCGAAAGATTCTTGGTGGCCCGCATGTAAATGGCTCTCATTAACCAATTCCAGTGCGGTAGGTGCGAATTCGTCGCGGAGCTTTTCTTCCAGAATTGCTTGAATACTTTGCTGTTCCATGTCTATATCTGTCCCCGATAATCTCGTTCGTAATTCGCTTGGGTTTTGGCATCAGATGGCATATGATCTGGCCCGTAACATCGCGTGATATCGAGCTAATAGCACATCAGTGCCTGCAGTTTCAAACCAAACCGGAATCAAAAATCGCCCATGGATAAAACTTCTAAATATTTCGATTCCATTCGCATCAAAAAAGGCTCCAAGGCGAAAGCTAAGGCTGCCAAAGTTGTTGCCAATGAATGCCAGTGGGACCAGTGTGAAAANCCCGGCAGCCACAAGGCNCCGATCGGGCGCGATCAGGAAGGTCANTATCTGAACCTGTGCATCGAACATGTGCGNGAATATAATAAATCCTACAATTATTTTTCCGGCCTCGGCGACGACGAAGTGGCAAAATTGCGCAAAGATGCNCTAACCGGTGGCAGACCTACNTGGACCATGGGCGTCAATAAATGGGGCAATGAGCCACCACTTTCAAACGGCGACCCTCGCGCTGCAGCAGCAGCCCGTGTTAGTGCGCGCGCCAGAGCAAGAGCTGGCATGGGCGCCCTCGACAGCCCAAGANTTCGCAAACTCAAAACACTGGAAAAGAAATCGCTGGACGATTTGNGCNTGCCTCATGATGCCAGTGCNGAAGATATCAAAACCCGCTATAAGGAAATGGTGAAACGTCATCACCCCGATGCCAATGGCGGCGACCGCAGCACCGAAGAGCGCCTGCGCGAAATTATTCAGTCTTATAAGCATTTAAAACAGGCAGGTTTCTGCTAATAATTTTCAAGATACACACCCTTTCGGAGAAATTAAGAGAATGACAAACGGCATACCGGATACCGAAATTTCGGTTCGGGAAACCTTCAATATTGATAGTGATTGGNNNGTTCCTGCATATTCCGANACCAGCGAGCANGTGCCCGAACTGGACCCGGANTATATTTTNGATAAAAACACCACNCTGGCCATTCTGGCAGGCTTTGCCCACAANGCACGNGTGNTGGTTGCCGGCTATCACGGCACGGGTAAATCAACCCATATTGAGCAGGTAGCAGCGCGCCTCAACTGGCCTTGTGTACGTATCAATCTCGATAGCCATGTGAGCCGTCTTGATCTGATCGGTAAAGATGCCATCGTCGTTAAAGACGGTATGCAGGTAACAGAATTCCGCGACGGTATTTTGCCATGGGCATACCAAAACAACGTGGCACTGGTATTCGATGAATATGATGCCGGTCGTCCAGATGTGATGTTCGTTATCCAGCGTGTTCTGGAAACTTCCCGTCGTTTGACCCTGCTCGATCAAAGCCGCGTCATCACCCCGCATCCGGCCTTCCGTCTGTTTGCAACCGCCAACACCATCGGCCTTGGTGATACCACCGGCCTTTATCATGGCACACAGCAAATCAACCAGGCCCAGATGGACCGTTGGTCACTGGTGACCACGCTCAACTATCTGCCGCACGATGTGGAAGTATCGATTGTTCTGGCCAAGGCCAAATCATTCAACACCAAAGAAGGCCGCGAGACGGTTTCCAAAATGGTACGCATCGCCGATATGACCTGGGCCGCTTTCATGAATGGCGATCTTTCCACGGTGATGAGCCCGAGAACGGTTATGACATGGGCATCCAACATGGAAATTTTCCAGGATATGGGCTATTCATTCCAGGTAACGTTCTTGAACAAATGTGACGAGTTGGAGCGCCCAACGGTTGCTGAATTCTACCAGCGCGCATTCGGAGAAGAACTTTCCGAAGTAACCAACAATCTGGTTCTGGCATAAGGTTAAGTTTACGCAATGGCCGGTTCAGGAGATAACATACGCAAAGGCAGCCAGCTGCCCGATTATGAGCCCTTAAAACAGGCGATCAGCAATTGCGTGCGGGCAATGGCCAATGACAATGAGTTGGAAGTCTCATTCTCAACTGATCGCCCTAGCATGGTCGAACAGCAAATACGGTTGCCTGAACTCGGCAAAAAACTGACCAGGGAACAATTGGCCATCGTGCGCGGCACTGGCGACAGCATGGCGTTGCGCCGCGCCTGTCATGACGATAAAATCCACACAAGATTATCCCCCGAAGGCCCCAACGCCAAAGCAATTTTTGATGCGGTGGAACAGGCCCGTGTGGAAGCCATCGGCGCGCGCCAGATGGACGGGGTGGCTGAAAACCTCAGCCATATGCTGGAAGAGAAATATTCCCGCGCCAATTACTCCCACGCCACCAGCCGCGATGAAGTTCCGCTTGAAGAAGCGGTCGCCATGATCGTTCGCGAAAAACTCACCGGCAAAACACCGCCCAAAAGCGCTGAAGCATTTGTTGATGTCTGGCGCGGCTGGATTGAGGAAAAAGCGGGCGACAGCCTTGCGGCACTTGATGGTGATCTGACGGATCAAACAGCCTTTGCCCAAGCCATTCGCGATCTTATTGTCTCGTTTGATATGGCAGATGAACTGGGGGACGAAAACCTCGATCAGCAGGACGACACGGAAGAAAACGACGCAGAATCCGGCGATGATACCGAAGACGGTCAAAGCGAAGATCAGGACAACGAAGAAGGTGCCGAAGGCCAGCCCGACGAGATGGAGCAGGACGGCGAAGAGGAAATGTCCGGTGAAATGGATGCATCCGATGCTGATTCAGACGCTGATTCCGATGATGAAGACAGTGAAAACCCAAACGAAGCTCATCGCCCAGACCTTCCGTTTTCTAATTTTCCAGCGGACTTCGACTACAAAGTATTTGCAACAGAATTTGACGAGGAAGTCACCGCCGAAGAACTCTGCGACGAAGCAGAACTCGACCGCCTGCGTGCTTTTCTCGATAAACAACTGGCCCACCTGCAAGGCGTGGTCGGCAGGCTAGCCAANCGGCTGCAACGCCGCTTGATGGCNCAACAAAATCGCGGTTGGGATTTCGATCTGGAAGANGGCATTNTAGATACNTCNCGCCTGACCAGAATTGTCATGGACCCGATGACGCCGCTTTCCTTCAANATGGAACGTGACGCGATTTTCCGNGATACAGTCGTTACCTTGTTGATCGATAATTCNGGCTCNATGCGTGGTCGCCCGATCACCGTTGCTTCCTCCTGCGCNGNTATTTTNGCGCGTACTTTGGAGCGTTGCGGCGTGAAAGTTGAAATCCTTGGTTTCACAACCAAGGCATGGAAAGGCGGACAGTCCCGCGAAGCATGGCTCAAGCGCGACAAGCCGCCGACACCGGGCCGCCTCAACGATCTGCGTCATATCATCTACAAATCAGCCGACGCCCCTTGGCGGCGCTCCAAGCGCAATCTCGGCCTGATGATGCGTGAAGGTCTGCTGAAAGAAAATATCGATGGCGAGGCTCTATTATGGGCGCATAACCGCCTGATGAACCGCAATGAGCACCGTCGTATCCTGATGATGATTTCTGATGGTGCACCCGTGGATGATTCCACGCTTTCGGTGAACCCCGGCAATTATCTCGAGCGCCATTTGCGCCACGTGATTGAAGACATCGAGGAAAATTCTCCGGTCGAATTGCTGGCCATCGGCATCGGCCACGATGTGACGCGCTATTATGAACACGCGGTGACCATCGTTGATGCGGAAGAACTGGCCGGTGCCATGACCGATCAACTGGCAGAATTATTCGGTGAAACCGACCCCAATGAGCGCGGCGGACGCCGTTCCCGTTCATCTGGTCGGAAAAATAACATGCGGAAGGCTGGATAAATGGCCACGCCAATCGCGAGAATGCTCCTAGTTGCATTATTCCTTTTGGCAACGTTTTTTCCGGCAAATACCCAAAGCCAGTTGCACCGCGATATCGATGTCCGATCCCGGATCATCTCCTATTTCCATGTTACCGAACCAAANCGCACGCGTTTCGGNAAACTGGAATTCCTCGGCGGNATTGAGATATTTTCCAGTGACAATAATTTCGGCGGCTATTCAGGATTTAGGTTCAAAAACAACCGAACNGATTTTATCGCTGTCTCCGATATCGGCTTTTGGTTGACCGGGACGCTTATCCGTAAAAACGGATTACCCATCAGTGTGAAAAACGCCATTCTTGCCCCCATACGCGATACAGACGGAAAAGTGGTTCTTGGCAAGGATAGCTCCGATGCCGAGGCATTGGAAATCGTTGGCAATAAGGCTTATGTGGCCTTTGAGCGTAATCACCGGGTTGGAATATTCGATCTGGACCAGACAAATTTCACCNTAAANAAATCNCATATCCTGAACATCGATTTCGATAGNTTGAACTTGCGTGGNAATAAGGGGNTGGAAACAATTGCCCATGCNCCGNNCGGCAGTCCCTTGGACGGTAANTTGCTGATGATCACCGAGCGCTCCCTTAATAAAGAGCGCGACATTCGGGCCTTTATATTCGGCGANAAAAAGTTACAGGAATTCTCGATTGCCCGTACCAACCAGTTNGATATTACCGATGGAAAATTTCTGCNNAATGNNGATTTGATCCTTCTGGAACGCCGTTTCACCGTCGCCACNGGCGCCGCATTACGCTTACGCCGGTTCAAAGCAGCAGCGATCAAACCCGGTGCCCGCCTCACCGGCGAAATCTTGATGTTTGCCGATACGGCCCATCAGATCGATAATATGGAAGGGCTGGATATCACGCAAAACGAGAAGGGCGACACCGTCCTGACCCTGATATCCGACGANAATCATTCCATTTTGCAACGAACATTGCTGCTGGAATTTAAGCTCACAAAATAACCCTCTAGAGCGTATCCGTTTTCCGGAAACGCGAGGGCGGCGAAGAGGCGCCCGGCACTAATTGTGCCGCGCATGCGCGGGCCCGAACAAAGTGAGGATATGCCGTGAGCCAAGAAGTTAGGACGGATACGTCCTATACNCCNATNTGCGATTTCAATTGTGCTTTGNTTTCATTATCCAGCGAGCGCCAGTCACAATCGCGAAGAGCCGCTTCCATCGCATAAAGCAATAATATGGAAGCACGTTCCGNCATCTGGAACTTCACACGGGTAAAAGCAACCACCGCACCCATTTCACGCAAATCATCTTCATTATGAACATCGATTTCTGCCAGCATAAGGGCAGAAGCCGCACCGAGATTTCGCATTTGCTCGATGGATTTTGCCATCGGTTAAGAGTGCTTCATCTCTACCGGTTTAANAACATTCACCAACAGCCCGTAAGGCGCAAGAAGGATGATACCGGCTAGAATTTTCACCATGAAATCACCAACGGCCCAGGATACCCAACGNGGTATCTCAGTTGCAAATACCGCCATCGCAGGTGCATTTTCNAAGGCAAACCCATCGTTCTCACCGAGAAACGCAAAGCTTGCAGCAAAGGCGATACCNAAGAACAAGCAGGTATCCACTGATGATCCAACCANNCTGGATATCAATGGCGCACGCCACCAACGACCGCTGCGCAGACGCTCAAATATCGCCACATCCAGCAATTGAGCCGTAAGAAATGCCAAGCCAGATGCCATCGCCACCCGCGCAATACGCGAAGGGGTCAGTTCAAACGGAAACAGGCCATAGGAAAATAAAATCTTCGGCACAATGATCGAGCAGATCACCGCCAGCACAAAGCCGGNAAATACCACCCGTCTGGCCTTTTGTGTGCCAAATACGCGGTTGGTAAGGTCAGTGATCAGAAAGGCAATCGGATAGGTAAACGCTCCCCAGGTGAGAACATCACCCAAGTTTACGCCACCGACCGAATAGCCGACAGGAAATTGCACAAGAATATTGGATATNACCACGATGAAGGCCATAGCNGCCACAAACGGGTAGACAGATTTGCTCATAAGCATTTTTTTATCCTGGGTGATGCCACCAGTTGGAAACAAAATTAAAGCGGGTAAACCTTACCCGCTCATTGATATTACAGTATTTTTTGAAAAATCGCTAATCAGCAGCGAGTCAGCAGACGAATTACGCTGTGACTGCGCCTTCGACCAGTTTCTTTTGAATCTGGCGCTTCAGCAAACGGGCTTTCTGTGAAAGCTCGCTATCTTTTGATTTTGCAAAGAATGAATCAAGGCCACCACGGTGTTCAACCGTGCGAAGTGCGTTTGCACTAATGCGCAGACGAACACGTTGGTTCAGCACATCGCTCATCAAAGTTACATTGCAGAGATTAGGCAAAAAGCGGCGACGCGAACGGTTTTTCGCATGGCTAACATTATTACCCGTCATTACGGCTTTGCCGGTAAGTTCACAACGTCTGGACATCGTCTTATCCTTAAATAAATTCCANCCCGATCATATNGCNACAAAAGCATTTCGAGGGCGGTCGCCTTAACGACAGCCCAAAGACACCTCAAGCCTTCGGGAAAAGTTGCTTTGTCATAGTGACCTTCGGCGNGGGCGTCAAGTAAAACTTGGCGATNCGAGGCATTTGANCGCCAAATTATCGCCCCAAATCCCACACCGAACNCAAAACACCATAAATTCGCAAATACGCCTTATTCTCCANATATCCTGACCACCAGACAATCGGCGGCAAAGAGAACAAAATGCGCANTTTTCAATTGGATAAATTCAGTCGGATACAAATGCTATTATATGGCATGNCCACGGNATTANTGGCCAGCGCNCCGATGGCTCATGCAGAAGAAATCCANCACCTGACAAAATTNTCCGTCAAATTTGGTGGNNTGACGGTTGGCACNGCCCGTTTTGATATCAAGCTTGATGACGAACATTACCAAATGACTGGNAGGGGAACCACAGCAGGNCTTGCCAGACTGTTTTCCTCGGGCAAAGGAAATTTTGATAGCACCGGCATCATCGACGAAAATAANNTAAGAGCCGTCACCCATTCCGTATTTGTGCGCGAGAAGAAAAAAGACGCCNCCCTNAAAATGGCNTTTGCCGATAAAGGTGTAACNGAAATTAAGATGGTTCCCGACAAACGCAAAAAACACATCAATTCAAAACAATGGGTNCCCCTGAAACCTGATCACATGCAAAACGTTATCGACCCGGCAAGCAGNCTGCTCATGCCNATTGCCTATAAAGATGCCTCTGATCCAAAAAAGGTCTGCGGCAGAAGTCTTGAAATTTTTGATGGCCAGTCCCGTTACACCATAAAATTAAGCTATAAAACCACGAGAGCGATTCAAACCACGGGCTATAAAGGCTATGCTCATGTCTGCAAAATCAAATACGTCCCCATTGCCGGNTATCGNAANGGNCGCAAAAACGTNGAATATATGCGCAAGAATGAACGCATGGAGTTTTGGCTGGCCCCCATCACCGGCACCAACATATTCACCCCGATTCGCATTGANGTAGCCACNCAATACGGCAANGTAACTGCAATACCGCAATATTTCGGTCTAACNACCACNCAATAGTATTTTATAGTGTCAGGCAAAAATAGTTCTGGCCCCCAAACGGTGTGAGCTGTAGAATAGTTACATCCTTTTTAAATGAAGCGTAGCGCCCTATATTATAGCTACCCGCAAATTCGAGACCCAAATCTCAACAACAATGGCAGACTTCACCCAACAAAGAAGCATCGTCCCAAAATCAAGCGGGCGCGGCGTAACGGCTGTTCTTGGACCAACCAATACGGGCAAAACCCATTTGGCCATCGAGCGCATGACCGCTTATCCAAGCGGCGTCATCGGCCTGCCGCTACGTCTGTTGGCGCGTGAAGTTTATGGCCGCGTCTGCGCCAAGGTCGGCGCATCAAAAGTTGCCCTGATCACCGGCGAAGAAAAAATCGCCCCGCCTGATGCGCGTTTCCATGTTTGCACCGTTGAAGCCATGCCGATGAAAACCGATGCGGATTTCGTTGCCATCGACGAGGTGCAGTTAGCAACTGATCTTGAGCGTGGTCATGTCTTCACCGACCGCATATTAAACCTGCGCGGCGTTCATGAAACCATGTTGCTCGGCGCTGATACTGTGCAAAAGACGCTGACNACCCTGTTACCCGGGCTTGAGGTGGTCACCCGCCCGCGCATGTCNATGCTGACTTATGCCGGTTCAAAAAAGATCACCCGATTGCCACCCCGCACAGCCATTGTCGCATTTTCTGCCGATGAGGTTTACGCCATCGCAGAGCTCATTCGCCGCCAGCGCGGCGGTGCGGCTGTTGTCATGGGATCGCTCAGCCCTAGAACCAGAAACGCGCAGGTGGAACTCTACCAGTCTGGCGAAGTGGATTTTATCGTTGCCACCGATGCCATCGGCATGGGNTTAAATCTCGATGTAGACCATGTGGCTTTCGCTCAGGNCCAAAAATTCGACGGCTTTCAATTTAGAAAACTCACCGCCGCAGAGCTTGCCCAAATTGCAGGANGAGCCGGNCGCCACACCTCCGATGGCACCTTTGGCGTAACCTCGCGCGTCGACCCATTTTCCGATNAATTGGTGGAAGCGTTGGAGACCCATGAATTTGCCCCATTAAAAGTTTTAACTTGGCGCAATCGGGAACTAGACTTTTCAGGCATTAATGCGCTAAAAACCAGTCTAGCCATTGGATCCGGCACACGCGAATTAATGAAATCTCCACCAACATCGGATCAAGTTGCCCTAGACAACCTTTCTCGTGACAGTCTTCTGGTAGAAAACTGCAACGGTGAAGACTTAACAAAATTATTATGGGACGTTTGCCGCATTCCCGACTACCGCGGCATTTCGCCTGCAGCCCACAGTGACATATTGAAGTCCATTTATCTGGATATTGTGGAACAAGGAAATATTGATGAGANCTGGTTTGCCCAGCAGGTCTCACACGCAGATAAATCAGGAGGCGGTATCGATGCTATATCGGCCCGCATTTCACAAATCAGGACGTGGACCTATCTTTCCAACCGGGCTGACTGGTTGAAAGATCCACAATACTGGCAAGAAAAGACAAGAGAAGTTGAAAACCGGTTATCAGATGAGTTACACGAAAACCTGACGAAACGCTTTATTGACCGCAGAACAAGCGTATTAATGAAAAAATTAAGAGAAAATGCCATGCTGGAAGCAGTAATAGAAGCCAACGGAAATGTATCAGTAGAAGGCCACCATGTGGGCCAACTCCTGGGATTCCGTTTTATATCCGACAAATCAGCCGAAGGCCCGGAAGCAAAAGCTGCCAACGCAGCGGCCGCAAAAGCCCTTGCCACTGAGATAGACAAGCGTTCTGAAAAGCTCGCGGCAGCGCCAAACAGCGATATTTCGCTGGCAAATGATGGTTCGCTCCGCTGGCTCGGAGAAGCAATCGCCAAAGTTGTTGCAAGCGACGAAACATTAAAACCGCGCGTGCTCCTATTGGCAGACGAACTGTTAAGCGGCACGCCACGCGAAAAAGTACAGGCACGCCTGGAACGCTGGATTGCGAATCACATCAATACATTATTGAAACCCATCGCAGATTTATCGACCGATGAAACCCTGACCGCCACCGCTAAAGGCATTGCCTTCCGTTTAGCCGAAAATCTCGGCATTTTGGATCGTAAAGAGGTTTTGGAAGAAATTCGCAGCCTGGATCAGGATATGCGCGGCGCCCTTCGCAAATTCGGCGTTCGCTTCGGTGCCTATCACATCTTCATGCCTGCCATGTTGAAACCAGCACCCACATCTCTCATTTGCTTCTTATGGGCATTGAAGAACGATCAGATTGAAGCAGGCGGCCTTGTTGAAATTCCACAAGCCTCTGCTGCTGGCAGAACTTCTATGCCGGTGGATGAAACTTTCAACCGCGACATCTACCCTCTTTGTGGCTTTAGAATTCTTGGCCAAAAAGCCGTTCGCATCGATATTCTGGAACGCCTTGCAGATTTAATTCGTCCGGCAACCAGTTGGAAACCCCCTGTTGCACCAAAGGCTCCTGCTGAAGGTGCTGAAGAAAAAGCGGAAGAAACAAAGCCTGCACCATCAGTAGCGAAACCAGAAGGCGCAATCGATGGACGCAGCTTTTATGTAACGCCTGCAATGATGTCTATTCTCGGCGCGACCCACGAAGACATGGAGCAAATCCTCAAAGGCCTCGGCTATCGCGGCGAATCCAAACTTCACGCCGATATCGTACCTGCAGAAGCTGAACCGGAAGCTATCATAGAAGCACCCGCAAGCACTGAGAGCGAAAAACCAGCCGAAGCCACTGCCACGGATGACAAGCCGGAAACCCCAGATGCCTCAGAAACCTCTAACAAAGGGGGTGAAGATACCGGCCCTAAAATGATCATGGTCTGGCGCTACGGTGGACAAAACCGTAATCGACAACAGCCTGCAAACCGCCGTAACCAGAACAAAAATCGCAAGAAACAGAGTTCTGATGGCGCCAGCCAGTCGAAAAGCTTCAAGAAACGCGCCGATAAGCGTCCTCAAAAGCCCGTCGAAAAGCCAATGGATCCAGATTCTCCATTCGCCAAGCTGGCAGCGCTTAAAGAATCCATGAAAGCGAAATAATTGGCCAACGGGGCAACCGAAAACAAACTACGCATTGATAAATGGCTATGGTTTGCCCGCGTTGCCAAAACCCGCACCCTTGCTAAAAAGCTCGTCACCACTGGAAAAATCCGCGTCGACAGCAATAAAATCACCAGCGCCAGTTTTTCCGTTAATCCGGGCCATGTGCTGACCATTGCTCAGGAGCGGAAAATCCTGATCTACGAAATTCTGGAACTGGGCTCCCGCCGCGGTCCCTATTCGGAGGCACAACTACTCTATAACGACCTCAGCCCGATAGTTGAACCGGCTGAAAAACAAGCAACCGCCTACGATAAAGGTTCCATTTCCACCGGCAAACGCCCGGACAAAAGACAAAGAAGACAATTACAGGCCCTTAAACAGGAAAATATGCTCTAACTTGCTCCCACATTGGCAAGGTCTATGTCTTGTCACCTGCATTTAAACCGGATACGAATGCATCGAATTTTTTAAAAGCCTTCCAAACAGGAACATCAATGACATATATTGTCGACGACAAATGCATTAAGTGCAAACACACCGATTGTGTGGAAGTGTGCCCGGTAGATTGCTTCTACGAGGGCGATAACATGCTTGTCATTAATCCTGATGAATGCATCGATTGCGGCGTTTGCGAGCCTGAATGCCCGGTTGAAGCCATCAAACCGGATACAGAACCTGGCATCGAACAATGGCTGACAGTAAACGCCGAATTCTCCGAGAAATGGCCAAACATCACCATCAAAAAAGACGCGCCAGCAGACGCTGCTAAATTTGATGGTGAAGAGGGTAAATTCGAGAAATATTTCTCGGAAAAACCTGGCACAGGCGACTGACATCACACGAAATCATCCGAGCGCAGGCATTAACCAATTATTAGGATTTCCGTCCGGCCAAGCTGGCCATCGCGAGATAAAGTTGATTTTTGCGTAAAATTATGTTAACTACTAGGAATACGATCAACCAATAGGCAGTCGTTGACCATTGTGCCTCAACGACATTCACCACGGGCGCCTCGCTACTTTTTTAAAAACGCTAACAACACATGACCCAACAATCATAATTGGGCCCTGTGATTTTCGTTGTTTCTTGAAGTGTTGCGCCTTTGTTAAATGCCCGTTTGGATTGATTGATTAAACATTGTAGCAAAATCCTCAAAATTTATGAGGACCGCAGGGAGTGCGTTAAACATGGCAAGCAGTAAGAAACCAACTCAGCGTCAAGGCTTCAAAATCGGTGAATACATCGTTTATCCAGCCCATGGCGTCGGTCAAATTACCGCAATCGAAGAGCAGGAAGTAGCTGGCTACTCGCTCGAACTATTCGTCATTGATTTTGCCCAGGACAAATTGACCCTGCGCGTACCATTGGCAAAAGTCGAATCAGCTGGAATGCGTAAGCTTTCCGAAGATGTTCGCATTGATAAATGCCTTCGCGTCGTTCAAGGCCGTGCCCGCGTAAAACGTACCATGTGGAGCCGCCGCGCGCAGGAATATGAAGCGAAGATCAATTCAGGCGATCTAATCCAGATTGCTGAAGTTGTCCGCGATCTGTTCCGTTCTGAAAACCAGCCTGAGCAATCCTACAGTGCGCGTAAGCTTTATGAAGCTTCATTGGACCGTATGGCTCGTGAAATTTCTGCTGTTAACAAAATTTCTTCAACTGAAGCCGTTGCTCTCATCGTGAAAAATCTGGCTCTTGGACCAAAACGTGGACCAAAAACAGAAGAAGCACCAGCAGCTGCAAATGAAGCAGGCGTTGCAAGCACCGACACAGCAAAAACAGACGGCAAAGAAGCCGCCGCTTAAATTTAGTCCCCTAATATGGTGGTACTAAATTTTACTGAAACTATTGAAGCTCGGAGTTCGTCTCCGGGCTTTATTTTTGCCCAGACTTAGCCAGCCAATAGGCAAGCAGCGGAAAAGCGATCAATTCAAGCCCCAGTGATGGAGCGATATCGGCGCTAAGCAATATATCCATATCCATCGCACTCAGTCTGAAAAGACCCGCAACGGCGATAATAGAGCAAAGAACAACCAATGTCGGACGCATCCGCACCAACATGATGCCACCGATGAAAAATGCAGCGCCTACCCCAAACCAGACACCGCCAATAAAGCGGATATGATTATCCTGAATCCCAAAGGCGATCGCATCCTTGATCGCGATAAAATCAGGCGACATCTGCCAGCCCAGCGTTCGCATTCCGCCTGCACCAACATTCACCCCCATCAACATAATGACGGCCCCGACCAATACGAGAATGGTCCTCAAAACAGCATTATTTTTCAATTTGGATATTCCTCGCCCAGACCGATTTTAGCTTCGGTCAGTAATAATTTTATATTGTTGTCCGGACCGGACCCTCGCACCGGGGCCAAGCGAATTCAATATTTTAAAGAGTTTTACCCTGTTCCCAACGCCGCGCATACGCCTGGTCAACGATCCCAGAGTATCCCGATTACCAGCAGTAACAATCTTGATCCGCAATGGAGAAAGGGCCGCAATTTCTTTTTCGCTCAGAACACGAAGACTGCCGGTAACCTGCTTTGAAATCGCCTGAATTTGAAGATTGGATTGGGGCGCTGCGGTTATAAACCGATATAGCTGGCCACCATTTCTGATCACCAGAACCCGAAAACGCCATCCATCTGCCGCCGCCAATGCGGTAGCTGAAGGCAGACCATTGAGGGTTTCCTCGCGTATGGTCTCGTTAATCAACCCGTTTATCCAGCCGCTTTTTAAATATTTGGTCAGGCTTTTGGTGGGTGAAAGCACCGCCGCATCAAATCTGGTGGCAACATCCGACGGTCCGGTAAGTGTCACCGCATGGGGTTGATTATGAATGGTGAACCCCTTGGGCGCTCTAAAGCTGATACCCAGCCCCGCATGGGTGAAAACCTGTCCGCGCACAAATCCTTCATCGGCCGTATCGCCGTATAAAAGTCCGGAAATTCCTTCAAGGTAGCGTTCGCGAGAACGTTCCCCAACGCCTGGAGCGCCAAAGAAACGCGCATGGCGTTTTGCCAGCAACACCCGTGCCGGTGTGGTGGGATGGCTCGAAAGGAAAGTTCCGATGCCTGATTTTCCGGCCTTTTTAGATTTCAATTGGCGGAACTTATTCATAGTTTCCAAGAAACGCCCGGCAGAAAATGGGTCAAACCCAGCGCGACCAATCATTCGGATACTGATCGCATCCGCCTGCAATTCCTGGTCCTTGGAAAATTCCGAAAGCCGAATTTTATTGGCAGCGAGCGCAATTTTACCAGCCCGACTGCCCCCAAGCGCACCTTCCACCACATCCTTGCCAAGGGCAGAATGTGAAATTTTTTCCCGGCGCAAAATCGCATGATTGGAAAACACATGAGCCATCTCATGAGCAATCACAGCTGCAAGCTCGGAACTGTCATTGGCCAAAGCCAACAATCCGCGCGTTACATAAAGATAGCCACCCGGTAGCGCAAAAGCGTTGATCTTGGGTGAATTAAGAACCGTAATTTTATAAATCCGTGACGGATCCTGTGAGACAGAAACCAGTCTGCCAACAATCAATGCGAGCAATGTTTCGGCGTTTTTATCGGAATATTCGCCACCATATTTCGCCAGCACCAAAGGATGCTCTTTCGCCCCGAGTTTTTCCTGAGGATCGTCAGGCCTCACCCATGAACTTCTAAGGCTGGAAGAATCAGAACCATCATAGACACAAGCCGTCAGCCCGCTACTGGCAGCCAATAGAATAAACAGCGCACCAATGCGCCTCGCCCACCCATTTGATTGGTGAGCGAAGGAACCCCGAAACCTTTTGTTTCGGGAAATACCAAACTGATCAGTCTTGAATGTCAGAACCGATATCCTCAAACGAATTCGCGCCAAAAAAAACAGCAACAAATTCATATATAGTTCAGGCAAAGCCAGATTTTTATATGCTTAACAAACAA
>JAESSK010000210.1:4566-5216 GCA_016764155.1 Rhizobiaceae bacterium | reverse complement strand
CCAACAATCATCAGCGGTTTTTTCGCCTGCGCCATCATGGTTTCAAGTTCTGAAATTGCTGATGGTGCCGGTGCACTTTCAGCAAGTGGTGTCGGGCGAAGGTCAGCCACTTCCACCACTTCTGTCAACATATCTTCAGGCAGAGCCAGAACCACAGGGCCGGGACGACCGGAAAGCGCTACATTCCATGCATGGTTGATATATTCGGGGATACGGGATGCATCATCAATCTGCGCCACCCATTTGGCCATCTGGCCAAACATCCGACGATAATCCATTTCCTGAAACGCTTCGCGGTCCATCATGGAGCGGCCAACCTGACCAATCAAAAGGATCATCGGGGATGAATCCTGAAAAGCTGTGTGGACGCCGTTGGATGCATTGGTAGCGCCCGGGCCACGGGTCACCGCCACAATGCCGGGTTTGCCGGTCATTTTAGCGTAGGCATCGGCCATGTTTGATGCGCCGGATTCATGTCGNCAGGTNATGATCCTGACGGAATTNTCATGGTCATATAGCCCATCAAGNAGNCCNAAAAAGCTNTCGCCCGGCACACAAAAAACNGTATCGGCACCGAGGATTTTAAGTTGGTCNGCCAGTACATGGCCACCGCTGCGTGGCTCAAATTTTGCGTCTGNTGGNTNGGACAT
>JAESSK010000210.1:0-4561 GCA_016764155.1 Rhizobiaceae bacterium | reverse complement strand
GGTCTTTCNTTNGGNGTTTTGGGCCAGNTNTTGGGATGGTCCANCTATGGCATTAATTGGNTGGGCGCTTCAACATTTACNGATTTGGCCGCCGAGACAATCGACTGCCATGTGTCGGNAGGAAGCGAAATGCCATCGCGATTGCGTTCCTCGCGTCGGCGCATTTCCGGTTCGCCCGGAACCAAAACCTCGCCGCCTGCTTCTATNGGGGCNGAGCTTTTGAAATAGNTNANATAGCGCTTGATTTCATCGGCATAGGTGCCGTTGGTATCGAAATGNTCAACGGACATATAGATCGATAACATGCCGTTATATACNCGGTCATAATCTGGACCGGTAGCACCAGACCCCGTGAGTGCACCGGCTAATAATTCGCAGATCAGAGCAAGGCCGGAACCCTTNTGNTCNCCCATNGTGGTAATNGCGCCTTCGCCNACACGCTCGTCCGGTGTTAACGCAGGATCAGCATCGCCGTAAAGTAGAACGGGATCGCCAGAGAGTTTGCCATCGGGACCAATNAGGGCAGTATCGGGCAGCGGCTTGCCGCCTTTGGCTGCGACCAGAACCTTGCCTTCAGCAACCAGTGAGGTTGCAAAATCTAGAATAATCGGGTCGCCACNGGCATTNGGAACNCCCACTGCNATTGGNGCNGTNGAAAGACGNCGCTGNGTNCCACCANAGGGNGCAACCAANACNCTGCCCGCTACGTTGACGAAGTGAACCGATACCTGACCGGCTTCCGCAGCNCGTTCNGCAAAAGCGCCAATGCGCCCCAAATGTCCGGCATGGCGCAGAGCAACAATTGATATTCCGTGCTTGGCAGCACTTTCGATACCNNTTTCAACGGCNAGTGGCCCAACGGTNTGGCCATANCCAAAATTACCNTCGAGGATCAGTAAGGAGCCGCTTTCACTAACGACGGAGATATCTTGATCTGCGAGCAGCTTTCCTTCTTTCAGCCAGACCAAATAGCGCGGTGTACGAATGACCCCATGGCTATCATGGCCGGTAAGATTGGCTTCCACCAGATTGGAACCAATACGGCCAGCCTCAGCTGGCGAACAACCGGCTGAAGTAAAAATTTTCGTAAGGAAATCGGTAAGTACTGACGGTTTGATCGAAATTGCAGAACTCATAAATATGCCTTTACTGATCGTCGTTCAGATCATCGGGNTCAAGTGACTCACGGATAATCCGCTCGCCGGGTTTATAGCTCGTGATGATCACGCCAACGATAATAATGGCGAGCCCAAGCAGAATGAATTGAAANGTTTCGAAATTGCGTACATGCATTTTATTGGCGCCAAGATAGGCGCAAATCGAAATCACTGCAGCGGCAAGCGCCCAATAGATCGGCCTTCCGAGGAAAAAATCGTTCAGNTTCATGATGTGGCTCCTTCAGGCAGTCCCGGNCNCTGNGGTCTNGTGCGGGAATAGGCAAACAGCAAAATNCCGATAAATCCAAGAATGGGTAAAATGTAGCTCGGCAGACCATCAATTTGCGTAACAATTGGCGGNAACATCGCCATGATGGCNAGNACGCCCATTCCAAGGCGCATCAANAGGGACAANCGCCCNTTGAACCAGCCNTCCAAAAATACCGACAAACCCCAAAGTCCGACTATTGCTAAGATAGATGAAACTGCCGTCAGCCAGAGCGGGCCTTCAAACAATACCGCCGGTGAATAGACAAAGATGAAAGGCACCAGATATTNGGCAATGCCGACACGNGCCGATTCAACNGCTGTTGCCATGGGTGAAGTTCCAGCAATTGCTGCCGCTGCAAAGGAAGCCAGAGCCACGGGCGGGGTGATGGTTGAAACCACACCNAAATAGAACGCAAACAAATGAGCCGACATTGGCATCACATCAAGTTCGATCAGGGCAGGAACGATCAGCGCCGCAACGGTGATATAAACCGCAGTGGTGGTCATACCCATGCCAAGAATGATTGCAGCAACACCAGTCAAACATAGCAGAACGAACAAATTACCATCCGCCATGGTGATAACGATNTTGGTGAATTTNANNCCAAGGCCAGAAACGAAAATCGAACCGATGATGATACCGGCGCAGGCNCAGGCNACCGTCACNGGCATGGCGGCNCGAACGCCAGATTCCATTGCGGCGAATAAATCGACAGGGCTGATCCGCGTGGTTTTCTCACGGAAGCTTAATAAAATCAGCGTNACGATGGCCCAAAAGGCCGANAGCATCGGTGANAAGCCATAAGCCAGNAAACTGACCANTACCACCAGCACCAGCAATTGGTGCCAGCCTTTTTTCAGNACAGCGCTGACTTTCGGCANGGTTTTCTTATCAAGCTTCTTGATGCCTTCNTTATCNGCCTCGATATCCACCATGAAGTAGATNGTNGCGAAATAAAANAAGGTCGGAATGATNGCCGCNGTGATNACNGCGAAATANCTCACNCGCATGAANTCCGCGATNACNAANGCAGCAGCACCCATAATAGGCGGCGTGATTTGTCCNCCNGAAGANGCGCAGGCTTCAACGGCAGCTGCAAATTTNGCGCGGTAGCCCAACTTCTTCATCAAGGGAATGGTGAAGGAGCCGGTGGTCACCACATTGGCGACTGCTGAACCCGATACGGTACCGAGAAAAGCGCTTGCAACCACGGAAGCTTTTGCCGGTCCGCCAGTGCGGTGGCCAGTGAGCGCAATCGCCAAATCAATAAACATTTTCCCGGCGCCTGTACGGATTAAGATTGCGCCAAAGATAATGAACAGCACGATATAGGTAGCTGCCACCGAGATTGGAATGCCGAACACGCCCTCGGAACGAATGAATACGATATCGATATATTTGGTGAAAGACGTTGGTGGCCCGTACATAAAGCCCGGGAAATATGGCGCGTATAGCGCATGCGCCACGAAAAATGTGGTCACCAGCACCATGGGAAGACCAACGGCGCGGCGCGTGGTTTCCATCACCATCAGGATGAGCGCGGTACCAACCCAAAGGTCGATTTCCATCACTTCGCCCTCTTTCATGGCGAAGGCATCAATGTCCCACATGGTAAAAATCTGAACCCCGAGCACCACACAAATCAGCACTACATCGAGGCCAAATGCCGCCCATTGTAGGCCAGTTTGCGGTGTCTCGTTCCAGCGTTTTCTGGCGGATGGATACATCAGCAAGGCAATGACCATCATTATGGTCAAATGGGTGGAGCGGAACGAGCGCGACTCTGGCGTGCCAAACACCGCAACAAACAAGTGGAACATCGCCAATGCGATGGCGAGCGTAGCAACAATCAGGGCAATCCATTTGATGAACCCGAAAGTACGGTCCATCAATGCGTGTTCCAGAACCGAATATTCACGCGTTTCGTGATAGTTAAGCTGGTCGGGATTTGTGGTTGTGGTTTCGTCGTTCATGCCCGCCCCTCGAAAGGCCCCATAGCCTTTGAAATTGCATCGATGCGAGCTGCCTGTGGCGCTCATTCAGCGATGTCTTGAATTCAATTGAAAATGCTGAAAGTGGCGCAACAAACAGGTCTGCTGCGCCACAAATTGATTATGATATTTCAGCCGTTATTATTTAACGCCTTGCTCATCATAATATTTTTTAGCACCAGGGTGTACTGGCAGAGCCGCACCAAGAAGCGCATTTTCAAGCTTCACTTTGCCCCAAACGCCTTTTACTTTTACCAGCGCATCGTGGTTTTCCCACAAAGCTTTTGTGATTTTGTAAATGGTGTCTTCGGAAACATCTTTATGCGCAACCATGATGGTCACAGCGCCCAATGTTGAGAAAGGTGCTTCAAGGCTTTTGTAGTGATCTTTGTTGATTTCAACTTTGATGTAGCCAGGGTTGTCAGACATGATACCTTTCAGGATAGCATCATCAACACTGAGGAAACGGATGCCGGGGCTGAATTCAAGATCAAGGAAAGAAGACTGCGGATAGCTGGTCAAAGCAGTAAACGCTTCGATATGACCATCTTTCATCAAGGATACTGAATCAGTGTAACCAACATGGTGAACCGTGCCGCCATCTTTTTTCACATCATCAACGTTGAAGCCATATTTATCAAAGATAAGCTGAGCTGCAGCATAACCGGACCATTTCAATTTGCCCGGGCTGATGTTTTTCGTTTTCAGATCGCTATAGGTTTTAATGTCTGAACCTTTTGGAACTACTGTTTGCAGAGCCGCAGGATAAAACGTTGCCAGATGGCGAATATTTTCATTTGGCTTGCCTTCAAATGAAGGGCCTTGTCCTTTATAACCATCATATGAGGTGTGGCCGTAAGTCCAGCCTAGCTCTGATTCTTTTTTGTTGGTGTCGAGCACATTGCCAACGCCGCCGCCTGGGCCGCTTGATACAGAAATGCCATCGATCTTGTCGAAGATTTCAGCCATTTTAGCGCTTAGCGGATACCAGCTTCCGCCCGATGGGCCGGATGCGATGCGAACAAATTCATCAGCAGCCTGTGCTGAAAAATTGCCTGCGCCAAAAACACACGGGGCCAGCGCCGCCATCAGGTCGAGGAAATCCCCCGATAACCCGGCATCCATCACATAGCGAGTGTAAG
>JAESSK010000209.1 GCA_016764155.1 Rhizobiaceae bacterium | reverse complement strand
CTCTGTCGATTGCTAATAGTAACAGCCAGAACATTCTGTCCCTGTTTAGATAAGCAACAAATTCCAAAATTTGAAATGAGGGTCCGGCTTTTGCCGGGCCCTTTTTTTGTTCAAATTTTGGGTCAAATTTTCGCTCAAATATGAGGTAAGAGTTTTTTAACCTTTAAGTAACTGATTTTAAATTCTTATTTAAATCAGAATTAACTATAGTTAGATAATGTTTGCTCAGACATAGCAGTTCTGACGAACATGATTAATTTTTTGTCACCACTGACGCGGGCATGATGCCTATATGTTTGAACCGGATTTTTACCGGATGTTGTAAATAATTCTCTGAGTAAGGTGGCATTACCATGTCCAGTATTAATACTAACGCGTCGGCAATGACCGCGCTACAATCACTTCGCCAAACAAACAACGCAATGGAACACACCCAAACAGCAATCGCCACGGGATTTCGTGTTGCCGGAGCGAAAGATAACGCCGCATACTGGTCGATCGCGACCACCATGCGCTCCGATAATAAAGCAATGGACACAGTGAAAGATGCATTGGGTCTTGGTGCTGCAACGATCGATGTTGCCTATACGGCCATTGAATCCTCCATCAAAGTAACCGATGAAATCAAGAAGAAACTGGTTGCGGCAACTGAACCTGGTGTTGATAAGGCAAAGGTACAGGCCGAGATTAGCGAACTTCAAAAACAGCTTGTTTCGATCGGTGATTCAGCTTCCTTTTCAGGCGAAAACTGGTTGTCAGTTAATTCAGCTGCCACTGGTTATAATTCAACCAAGTCCGTCGTTTCGTCCTTCACACGTAGTGGTTCTGCCGTTTCTATTGGAACCACGGATATCGACATAACGACAATTACGCTATTTGACTCCAATGGTACCATCGGTATTCTTGATAAAGCTCGTACGGATGCTGCAAGTTCTATCTCTGGGATTGTTTCATCGCTGGATATTTCCACACTGACAGATTCTGCAGTTGATTTAGCCGTCATCGAGGCTTATGTGCAATTGGCTGATGACGCCATTAGCGATATGACTGATGGGGCAACTGTTCTTGGTGCAATCAGTGCACGTATTGATTTGCAAAAAGAGTTCATCGGCAATTTGATGGATGCNNTTGANCGNGGTATNGGNCAATTGGTNGATGCGGATATGAACAAAGAGTCNGTAAAACTNCANGCGCTTCAGGTTCAACAGCAGCTTGGTATTCAGGCGCTGTCGATTGCTAACGGTAACAGCCAGAACATTCTGTCACTGTTCAGATAAGCAACAAGCAACACATTTAGACATCAGGGTCCGGCATTTGCCGGGCCCTTTTTTTGTCCAAATTCCGATTAATATTTTGTTAAGTTCTGATTAATCAAGAATTAACCATGAATAGTTATATTTTGTTCAGACATAGCAGATTCGGCAAATNANTTGGCCAACTCTGACGCGGGCATGATGCCCATTTGTCNATACCGGGTTTCCGGATGTTAAAAATAATTCTCCGTTCAAGGCGACAGTTTCATGTCAAGCATCAATACCAATGCGTCAGCAATGACCGCGCTCCAGTCACTTCGTCAAACCAATAATGCGATGGAAAAAATCCAGACGGCAATTTCCACGGGGTTCCGGGTTGCAGGGGCTAAGGATAATGCCGCGTATTGGTCAATTGCAACCACGATGCGATCCGATAATAAAGCGATGTCGACAGTGAAAGATGCTCTGGGTTTGGGGGCGGCTACAATCGATATTGCATATACAGCGGTTGAATCNTCGATCAAAGTGGCTGATGAAATCAAGGCGAAACTGGTTGCTGCAACTGAACCTGGTGTCGATAGGGGAAAGGTGCAGGCGGAGATATCTGAACTGCAAGAACAGCTTACAGCGATTGCTGAATCAGCTTCATTTTCGGGACAAAACTGGCTGTCGGTAGATTCAGGGGTAGGCTCTTATAATTCAACCAAGTCTGTTGTTTCATCTTTCACACGTAGTGGTGCCTCCGTTTCTATTGGAACCACCGATATTGATATAACGGGTATCACGCTTTTTGATTCTGATGCTGTTGGTGAAGGTATTATCGATCAGATACGCACGGCTGGTGCTACTTCAGTCACAGGCATGGTTTCAACGATTGATATTTCCACACTGACGGATTCTGTCGGGGATCTCGNTATCCTTGAGGCTTATGTACAGATGGCTGATGATGCCATCAGTGATATGACTGATGGGGCAACCGTTCTTGGTGCNATCAGTNCNCGGGTAGAGTTGCAAACAGAATTTATTTCCAATTTGATGGATGCGATTGAGCGGGGTATCGGCCAATTGGTTGATGCGGATATGAACAAAGCGTCNGTGGAACTGCAAGCGCTTCAAGTGCAACAACAGCTTGGTATTCAGGCGCTATCGATTGCCAACGGCAACAGTCAGAATATCCTGGCGCTCTTCCAGTAGGGCAGTAAGCCAGCAAAATATTAGGCCCGGCTTTTGCCGGGCTTTTTTTATGTTGTTGCCAGATCGGCTAAGGCAAATGGTTCTGGTTTTTTGCCTTCTTTTTGATGATGAATCATGTGTTCGAAGGTCAGTTCCATGTCTCTTGCGTATTTTGCACCATCAAATAGGGGCCCAGCGGCTAGTTTTTGGCTTAGTTTATCCCTAATTTTTTGCAATTTAGCCGGNTTATTTGCCAANTCCAAAGCCTTNGNTTCATATTCTTCAAGCGAAGTTGTTATCAATTCCGGAATATCAATGGCNGTCAACAAGCTNGCAGCCACCCGGCCGGCAAANGCTTCTCCCAGACAGGTTAATATGGGNANNCCTGCACATAAGGCATCAGCCGCGGTGGCGTGAGCGTTNAAAGGAAGGGTATCAAGGAACAAATCTGGCAGGCTACAACGGGCCTGATGATCCTCCATCAAATCCAGTTTTTTTGCAAAAATTATCCTGTTNGGGTCAATTTTCCTGGCAATGATTTCGCGCTGTATATNGCTTTTGCAAAGTTCGTTAGCTTCAAATAACCAGAGAACGCTACCCTCAATTTTGTTCAAAAGGCGCATCCAGATATCGAACATATGCGGNGTGATTTTTTGGCTGGCGTTAAAGCAACAAAAAACAAACTCATCTTCCGGCAGTCCATGCTCGGTTCGGGTTGTCGTTGTNTTGATTGTCCTATTNCTGCAGTCGACCGGAAAATAACTGTCTGGTAAATGGACAATTGATTCTGTGTAATGGGGTTGATGTTCCATTGGGACAACTGTTTTATCGGCCATGATATAGTCNATATAATGGGCACCCATTGTTGCTGGATAGCCAAGATAGTTGATCTGAACCGGTGCGGGCCGATAGGAGAATATCCGGTTTCTGGTTTCTGCAGTGTACCCNTTGAGGTTAATCAGTATGTCTATTTCATTATCATGGATCAGNTGAGCTACGTCCAAATCGCCTAGTTCCTTGACGGGAACAAAGTGGTCAAATGCNGCGCGCAANTTTCTTTGAATCTCTTTATCNTGATCTTTNGAATGGCAATAACCGAAGGTTTCGANGCGGTCGCGATCAAACTTTTCCAATAGTTCCAGCAGATGGAANCCAACCGGGTGTTGTTTCAAATCTGAGGAAACGAAGCCAACTTTGAGACGNCGTTTTTCTTTCGAATGTTTNGAGAATGGCGCTGTTTTATANTCAGTGAAGGTTTTGTCTTCCATGCCGCCAATGCTCTTGACGTAGTAAATGCTTTGCTCGTGCTGTTCTGCAAGGCTGGTGCTCATATAGGACATATTGAAAGGGTTAATACTGAGCTTGTTGCGGCGTACTATTGCCAGGCATTCTTTCGTATCTCTTTCCAGATTAAGCCAGTCAGAAATGCGATAGCGTAGGCCGACCAATTCATATTCAGCCANGCGTCTTACNGGATCTGTGGCTACAGCTTTTCGATAACAATGAAGCGTTTTNTCCAGATCGCCGAGAGAGGCGTGGACGCTTCCNAAATTTAAGTGGGCGTTTGAAAATTCCGGATCAACGGAGATGGCGTGCTCTAACATATGAATTGCACCGTCCATTTTGCGGTGCTTATGTAATAGAACTCCAATATTTGTATATGATGCNACCAATGTNGGATCGTGATCCAGCGCAATGCGATAAGCTTCCAAGGCGCGTTCGTCCAGTCCCANCCGTTCAAGACATACNGCCAAATTGTGGTAAATCGGGCCGGGTTTAGTTGAGTGGCCCAGTATGCTTTGGAATGTTTTTACCGCCTCTACATTGTCATTGTTTTTCATCTGGGTGTTGCCAAGATGAAAAATTTTCAGGATCAGCGCTTTTTGATGATCTTTCGGATCGACTNTGACACTGGCTTGTTGNGCGCGCCGTTGTTTGCGNTTCATATTTTTCAAATCCAATCTGAATATCAATATTCCCCAAATTACAGGCTGAATCTTGCGTAGAGCTTGAATAGGAGCCGGAATGAATCAATGACAACTCACAAAATCGTTTCTAAAAGGTTAACGTCATTTTCGCACAAGGTTCAGTGTGCAAGGTCCGGCAACCATTTGAGAAAATGGGTTTAAAGGTGAAGCGGTCCATTTGGATTTGACGCTGGCATGATGCCAATTTGCCTTTCCGGTTTTGTTAGTCCGGATGTATGAATTTTCTGAGCAGCTAAGGGCGATATTATATGGCCAGTATAAATACAAATGCTTCTGCAATGACAGCACTTCGCGCATTGAACATGACTAATAAGNCCATGCAGAAAACCCANGCGGCGATTGCCACTGGTTTTCGAGTTGGAGAAGCAAAAGACAATGCGGCCTATTGGTCNATTGCAACNTCNATGCGGTCCGATAACAAAGCTCTTTCGACGGTGAAAGATGCATTGGGACTGGGTGCNGCAACGATTGATATTGCCTATGTGGCGATGGATTCGTCGATTAAAGTTGCCGATGAAATCAAAAAGAAATTAGTGGCTTCTCGTGANCCTGGTGTGGATCGCGATAAAATNCAAACAGAGATAACAGCGCTTCAAGCGCAATTGGCAGCGATTTCTGATGCGGCATCCTTTTCCGGTGAGAACTGGCTGCAGGTAGATTCGTCCGATCCGGGCTTTAACGTAACCAAATCCGTCGTTTCTTCTTTCAACAGAAGTGGCAATACGGTGTCTGTTGAGACCATCGATATTTCTATTGCCAATACAAGCNTNTANGATTCAAATCCGGCGGGTACCGGCATCATCGATGAAATTCGAACGATCACTACGGGTGGTACGACAGTTAATGTTTCAACGTTGAATGTGTCTGCATTGACAGATTCGCCTGCGGATTTGCAAATTTTGGAAGATTATATTCAGGCCGTGGATGATGTGATCGGCGAAATGACTGATGCTGCGACTAATCTGGGTGCNGTAGCTTCCCGGGTGAGCATGCAGCAGGACTTTATTGATCAGCTAATGGACGCGGTTACGCGAGGAATTGGTCAGTTGGTGGATGCCGAGATGAACTCCGAATCAACCAAACTGCAAGCCCTGCAAGTGCAGCAGCAATTGGGTATTCAAGCCCTGTCGATTGCCAACGGCAACAGCCAAAATATTCTGGCGCTCTTCCAATAGGGCGANCAGCCAGCTGAAATTAGGGCTCGGAATTTTTCCGGGCCTTTTTTAATTGTTTGATCTGATTTGCTTGCCAAGGCAATTTTCAGACAAGGTTGATTGTGCATTCTGGGTTGATTAACGAATTGGGGCAGGTATGAATTTTAGTCAGTTATTGCAGACGCTTATTACGAGCCTTCAAGGGCTGGAGTACAAACAAAAAATTGCGATTCTTGCGATCTCTGGCCTTTTGGTGGTCGGGGCAATNGTTATTGCCGTTGCTACAAGTACGCCNGCAACNGCCCCTCTTTACTCCAATGTAGAGCTTGATGATCTGAATCGGATGAGCCGCGTCCTATCGGAAAACGGCATAGATTTCANNGCNGATGGTGATAAGGGAACGATTGANGTTCACGCNTCCAGCCTTGCTTCNGCGCGGATGATATTGGCAGAAGCCGGACTGCCTTCNGGTGAAAAAACCGGGTATGAATTGTTTGACGGTATTAATTCATTGGGCCTCACATCGTTCATGCAAAATGTCACCAATAAGCGTGCCATTGAGGGCGAGTTGATGCGGACCATCTCGATGATCCGGGGGATACATTCTTCGCGTGTGCATTTGGTNATGCCGAATAAAAGCGGATTTCGCAGAAATTCGCAGGACGTNGCGAGCGCATCGGTTGTGCTAAAATCATACGGTAGCCTGCCCGAAAAAACCACTCTGGCAATTCGNCATATGGTTGCAGCGGCTGTGCGTGGTCTGGAATCTAATAANGTTACNATCATTGGCGCGGATGGCTCTTTGCTNCAATCCGTCGGTGATAAAGCGTCAGGTGGAACATCCAATTTGATTGAATTGGAGAGCACTTATTCGCGGAATGTCGAAAATAAAATNACNTCTGCTGTNGGGCCNTATCTTGGNNTGGATAATTTNAGGGTTACNGTTACCGCCAAGCTCAATAGCGACAAACGGCGAACNGATGAAACCGTTTATGATCCGGATTCAAGGATTGAGCGCTCGGTTCAAATCGTTCGNGAGGAAGGTAATGCCGAAAATAAAGATAGCAAGCAGTCCACNACGGTAACGGAAAACCTTCCCGACGATCTTTCCAATCCTTCAGGNGGNCAAAGNTCTACAGANACTTCGGAAAAGCGTGAAGAGCTGACCAATTACGAAATCAACGAGAAGAAAACCTCTATCGTCAGTGANGGNTATCGGGTTGAAGGTCTCTCGGTTGCTTTGGTTGTAAACCGGGACCGTATTGTTGCCTCTATGGGTGANAANCCTGATGCCGTGGCAATTGCGCAAAAAATNAGTGACCTTGAAGANCTGGTTCGCTCNGCCATTGGATNTTCTGAAGACAGGGGTGACGTGGTCAAGGTTAGTCTGGTTGAATTCCTGCCCGGNGAGCTGGCTGCNNCTGGCGATTCGCAAAGTGGTGTCACTGCATTCCTGGCGCTGCATTTCGGGACCATTGTCAATGCGATAGGCTTGGTGCTCGGCATGTTGATCTTGTCCCTGATGGGCGTGAAACCGCTGATCCGTTTTCTATCACCGAAGCAAGAAGAGGCTAGCGAGGGTGGTGCAATCGAAGATGTGTTNGGCGATGATAGCGATACGATTCTTGGCGGTGGNGGCGGTGACTTCTCGCCTGCTGGTGCNTTGCCTGGCGGCGGGGCTATGGATTTTTCAGGCGGCGGAATGCTTGATGAACTTGGTGCCCCTATGGGTGGCGGGATGGGTGGTAGTATGGACGGGCCAGCGGGCTTCTCCATGTCTGACATCGAGGAACGTGAAGAAAAACTTAAAAAGCAACTGGCAGAAATTGTCGAACAAAATGATGAGCGGGCTGCCTACGTTATTCGACAATGGCTACAAGGTGATGATGCTTTGAAACCAGCATAGGATTTCATAAAAACACATCATTGGGAAAGTGAGTGATGGCAGAAGAAGAAGCAGTAGTTCATGAAGAAATAATCATTATCAAACGCGTTAGTGGCGACCATGATGGTCACCACGGCGGTGCGTGGAAGATTGCGTTTGCCGATTTCATGACTGCGATGATGGCGTTTTTCCTTGTGATGTGGCTGATCAATTCTTCCAGTGANCAGACCAAAAAAGCCGTCGCCAGTTATTTCAACCCTATCAAGCTGATGGATAAAACCAGTAATCCGAAGGGTATTCGCGATCCTAAATATGGTAANCCGTCAGATTCTGATACCGATAGTGAATCTACGGTTATTGCCAGTCCAGAGACAACTATGGAAACGCTCAGTGCTGAGCTGACAAAGGCTGAGGCAGAAATGTTTGCTGATCCTTACGCGGTGCTCTCCGAGATCGCTGCCGGNGTGGGGTCNGGTGCAAAATCAGGTGAGGATGTTGCGGGCAAGCCATCCAGTCAGTCAAAAAATCTGGGTATATCNGGAGGGGAAGCATTTCATGATCCCTTCGATCCNTCGTCGTGGAGTTTGGATTTTGGCGTAAAGGACGAAACCTCTGTTGAAGGCAATGGCAGGGTTGGTGACTTTACTGAAGAAGGNGTTCCTCTTGCAAGTTCGTCTGAAAATTTAAAGCGGGGAACGGAGAACGAAATTGAAGCCGCACTCGCGCAGGATAAGGCTGAGAAAGAACTGGCGGCAATTGAAAAAGAGAANGAAGAAGTAGCCAAGAAACTCGCGGAGATGGAGGCTAGTGCTGCAGAAAAAGAAGCCAAAGTTGCCAAGGAAGATGATGAGGCCGAACTTAGGAAACTGGCCGATGAGCTGGCNGCAAAAAANCTGACTATTGAATTGAAAGAAGCGTTGAGGGTCGCCTCGGTTAATAAAGATATTTCCGGGCTAAATGTGAGTGTGCAAAGCACAGGNGATGGGGCGATAATNACTCTGGAAGACGANCCTGTGAANGGCATGTTNAGNATTGGATCTGCGCGGCCCCGNCAGGAAATGATTTNNGTTATGGCGAAGATTGCCGATATTATCTCGGCCAAAAAAGGCCTGATCACTATCAGTGGNCACACGGATGGCCGTAAATATAAATCCCTTGGATATGACAATTGGCGNCTTTCCACGTCGAGGGCTCATATGGCGCGCTATATGTTGGTGCAGGGTGGACTGGACGAAAACCGGATTGAGCGCATTGATGGTTATGCGGATTCCAAATTAAAAATACCCGATGATAACTTGGCCGCATCCAATAGAAGGATTGAGATTTTTCTCAAAAATCCATGAGGATAGTTTTCAAAACAATTTCTATGACGTTGTTTAGTGGGTCGTTGGTGATGGCATTGACGGTCCCTCTTACGGCTTCCGATCTTTCGCAGGGCGCGAAGGCGAAGGTCGAGCATGTTGAAGAAGATAAATATGCGAAAATGGCTGAGCTTGAGGCATTGATTGAGGCTGCAGCCAAGAAAAAACAAGCCGAAATGGTTAAATTGGGTGTCAAGGATTTCCCCACCGCAAAGGACCAGCGCGCGGTGAAAATTGATCCTATGACCAAGCAGGAACCCGTTACTAAGGATACCCATGCTGAAACGGCTAAGCCTGCGGTGATGGAGGAACAAGCCGCTAAGGTTGATCACGCAGAAATGATCAAGCCTGCGGCGACGGAAGAACATGCTGCCAAGGATGATCACGGCGACACGGCGAAACCTGCTGCGATGGATGAGCAAGCGGCTAAAGATGATTATGCCGAAATGGCTAAGCCTGAGGCCATGGATGAGCATCCCGCTAAAGATGCGCATGCTGAAATGGCAAAGCCTGGCACGATGGAAGATCACGCCGCCAAGGAAGATCATGGCGACATGGCTAAACCGGCCGCGATGGAGGAACATGCTGCTAAGGATGAACCTGCCCTCAAGGATGAGCGCGCGGTGAGAATTATTCCTATGGCCAAGAGGGAACAAACCGCCAAGGATGCCCACGTGGAAATGGCCAAGCCAGAAGCGATGGAAGAACTTGCTTCTAAGGGTGACCATGGTGATGTAGCGATGCCTGCAGAGAAGAAAGAGCATGCCGCCAAGGATGCTGCTGAGGGCGAGCATGCTGCCAAAGAAGAACATGCAGAAATGGCCAAGCCTGAGGCGATGGAAGAGCATGCTTCCAAGGATGACGATGGCGACATGACAAAGTCCGTAGAGATGAAGGAACATGTTGCCGAAAATGATGCTGCTGACGGCGAGCATGCTGCCGAAGAAGAACATGCGGCTGAGGATGAGCCAGCAGCCAAGGAAGAACATGCAGAAANGGCCAAGCCTGAGGCGATGGAAGAGCATGCTTCCAAGGATGNCGATGGCGACATGNCNAAGTCCGTAGAGATGAAGGAACATGTTGCCGAAAATGATGATGCTGAGGGCGAGCATGCTGCCGAAGAAGAACATGCGGCTGAGGATGAGCCAG
The DNA here is from genome assembly GCA_016764155.1 of Rhizobiaceae bacterium. Taxonomy (GTDB): domain Bacteria; phylum Pseudomonadota; class Alphaproteobacteria; order Rhizobiales; family Rhizobiaceae. Next base: position 10,530 of record JAESSK010000209.1, on the reverse strand, counting down.
CAGCCAAGGAAGATCACGCTGAAATGGCTAAGCCTGCGGCGATGGAAGAGCATGCTTCCAAGGATGATGATGGCGACAAGGCGAAGCCTGCAGAGATGAATGAACATGCTGCTAAAGATGATGAAGCTGCTGAGGAAGAGCATGCTGAAATGGCCAAACCTGAAGAGATGGAAGAACACGCTTCCAAGAATGGAGATGCTGCTGAAGATGAACGTGCGGCAGAGGGCGACCATGGNGCCACGGANGGNCATGCACCTAAGGTCAAGCTGACTACCGAAGAAATTTTTCGGGCTATGGAAGAGACTGCNAAAGNNCAACAGGGTGGNAAAGGNAAAANGGTTGCTGAAGGCGAGCACGGTGAANCNGAAGAGCATGGCGAACCGGAGGAAAANGGTGAAGAGAGCGAACATGCCGAAGAGGGAGAGCATGGCGAGGNAGCCANGNCTGNGCATTTCGAAACNTCGCTTNAACCCCGCCCTCAAGGCNCTGANCAACCTTGGCGGTTGTTACGCAANCTTCAAATGCTNCANGATAAAATTGTTCANGGTAAACCNGGTGCACTNGCAAATTACCGNGATGCGCTGGTGGATATGTCCCATAAAGTNTTAGCGGAAGATAGCACCAACACATGGGCCCACGAGCGCAATGTGATGGCAGCAGCGACCTATTTGCTGATTGGTGGAGACCCAAACGTTGGCCAGCATGTATTTGATTTGAGCAATTTGTCGCTCGCTCAAAAATTGCCTCTGGCGGCAGCAATTGCTTATGTTGAACGCAAATATACNAGAGCTGGCCGACTGTTGAAGGCCGTTGATGTCACNCGCTTGCCGAGGTCCGCGCAAGGACAATTTTCCCTAGTGAAGGCTATGGTTACGTCATCGCTTGAAACGGACGTGGCGATTGGCCATCTGGAACAAGCCAGACGTTATGCGCCTGCAACGCTGACAGAAGAAGCAGCGTTACGCAGATTGATACGGATTGCAGCGGAGCGTGCCCATAAGCTGGAGGGTGTGGATATTTTCCTAAATCATTCCAATGCGTATTTCAGGCATTTTCGGAACTCAGTATATGCGACAGATTTNTTGCGGAATTACGGGTTTGGTATTGTGCGGACACCCGATGAAGAGGGTGAAAGGGTGCTGGCTCATTTGAAATCAGTATTTCCAGTCTTGAAGAAAGATCAGCAGATTTTCATGATTGCTATTGTTGCACGTAATGCGGTGGTGTTGGGAAGGCTGGATTTGGGGCGCTGGGCAAGTGATTGGCTTTTGGAAAATGTTGACCCAGGTGACAAGCTTCACGCACGCATAGAGTTATATCAAATTGCTACCAGTATTTTAGACGCAGAAAGTTATGCTGATGCAGCACAACGCCTTAAAAAACTGCCGATCAAATATTTGGGCAAATCGGATTTGAGCCTGCACATGGCTTTAACGCAATTATCCCGTCGTATCGGAAGTGACCTGATCGATGTGGAACAACTGAAAGAACTGACCCGAACTGAAAAACAAAGTTTTCCAGGTGATGAGCCGGAACTTCCGTTTGATGTGGCAAATGAGACCAAATTGGCTGAAGCAAATCCAGTTTTGATGAGATCTGCGGAAATGTTTGCAATAGCCGATGAACTTCTGGGACGATAAGTATGAGCAGTAATATTTCTATCAATTCAGGTGCGCAGCAAGTTGCTGCAAATTCCGGTTCGTCCATAAGGCAAGCTGGAAAGTCCGGGCAGAGCGATGATAAATTTTCCGATCACTTTGCGGATGCAGGTGTGGATAAAAAAGCCCATGCTAATGTGAATGAGGGCGGGCAAGCTGCCGTTGATAGTGAATTACCAAGCGAAGATAATGGGCAATCCCAAATATTAGCGCCAAAGGTCGAGGTGTCAGAAATTGCAGTTGCCGATGTAAAAGCCGTTGAAGGTGCGTTAGAAGATATTTCTCTGGAAATTGCGGTTAAAACCGACGATGCGCAACAGGGAGACGTGAAACCTGTCGCAACAGATGTAGTGCCATCGGCTGAAGGTGCGGAAGAGGTGGTTGTTCCGGCTGCTATTGTTTCTGCGGAAGCTGGAAAAGATACAAATACTACTAAGTCTCAAAGCGAAGGGGCGGCAGCGAGCCCGGTTGCAGCNGCNAATGCGAAAACNGTTTCCGCGCGGCGCGATAATTTGAAGGCTGATCAGGGCCAGGTCGAGAATAAAGATCTGGCAGCCGGTGAAGCTGATGATGATATGGATACTGCGAAGCCATCGCGCACGATGGAGCGGCCATTGGAAAGAACGGTGGGGCGTGGGCGTGCTAATGCGGTAATCCAAGCTAAGGTTGATGGTGAAAGGGGCATGAACCCTGAGCAAGCTGCTAATAATAACAGCGCTGCAAGGGCTGAACGGGCCGCCGGTTCACCTAATGCATTTGGTGCGCGCGGAGTTGAAGGACGGTTGGCTTCGATGATGGAAGCTTCCAGCGCGTTTGACGGCGATGTAAAAATTACAGTTGGCAAGCAGGAAGGTCATATGCTTCCTGCAATGCCGCAACAGTTGACAGTTTCTGGCGTGTCCAGAACCCTTGTCTCTCAGGTTCTTGAACTGAAACGTTCAGGTGAACTGGAGTTGACCGGCGCGAACGTTAAAACCGATGTTAATAAACCCATTAGGCTGATTGAGGTGCAATTAATGCCTCGTAACCTTGGCACGGTGGGTATTACTATTCGCAATGTAGCCGGTCGGATCAGTATTGCGATTGAAGTTCAGGGCGCGGAAGCTGAACGGCTAATCAAAGCCGAGGTGGACAAGATTGCCGGAGCCATCAGACAGGCCGGGCAAGTGGTCGAGGATATTTCGATTAAAAGAGGGGTGCAGACGTCGCAACAGACAGATTCACTNACCGATGATCGAGGCGCGGGACGTCAAGGGGAAGCAAATTTAGGCCAGAATCCGGGTGACGGGATGTGGCAATCGTCGCGAGGCGAAACAGATGAGGCATCAAATCGTCAGAGATTCGGTGAAATTGAGGTTCAGGAGCGTGGCGAGATTGCCGCCTCAGCAGACAGGAATTCCCGGCAGGGGATATATTTATAACACCAACAAAATTTGAGAGAGTCAAAATAGCTTCACCCGAATGAATCGGAATGGAGTCACGTGCTTATTGNGAAAAATAAGGCGATTTTTTGATTTAAATAAAAATTTATGTAATAATGTATAAATAAAATTATTTTATTTTTTATACATATNTAATTTGATATTAATGCCGATTAACACTTGTAAATAGCCAATGTTAATCAAAAAAAATTCTAGTTATATCAAATAATAGCTAGGTTTTTCTAAAAATTCCCAATGAAATGGAATTATATCGTTTTGTACTCCGTTTAGGTGAAATTCCTGATTCTGGACTAGTAAGATTTTGTCTATCAAATCTTGCTATTGGTTAACGATTTGCCTGTGGACTAACTGTTCGTATCTTTTTTGGAACAAGTGATTCGCAAAGGGCTACGGGGCAGATGATTATTTTTGTAGAAGACAGGGCATTGGTTGTAGATGGGTATAAATCCAAATTTACCAGCGTCGGTGAAACCCTGGTTCGAATGCCTTCTGACGAGTTTGTCGGCTGGATTGAGAGTTGCAGTCAAGCGGAACGTGCATCTGTTGAAGCCTTTTTGATTGGCCAGTGTGANGANCCGCAGAAAAAAATTGCAACCATTCGCCGTTATACAAATGTTCCAATTGTNGCGTTGTTTGAAAGCCGTTCACTTGAGCAGTTAATCTGGTTCTTCCGTCAAGGGGTTGATGATGTTGTGGCCAAGCCTGTTCATTTTGATGAATTGTTGATCAGAATTGCCTGCATCAAAAAACGCCAATTGCAAACTCAGCCTCAGGGTGAAGGTAAAGCAATTACCGTTTATTTTGATGGCCGGGATCCGGAAATCAGAGGCGAACCTATTATGTTNCCNCGGCGCGAGCGGCGGATACTTGANTATCTTGCGAGCATTAATGGTCGCCGGGTTACCAAAGCGCAAATCTTTGGCGCCATTTATGGAATTTTTGACGAGCATATTGATGAGAATGTGGTGGAAAGCCATATCTCGAAACTGCGCAAAAAGCTTCGCAAATTCATTGGTTATGATCCAATCGAATCCAAACGCTATCTTGGTTACCGGCTTCAGCCGGAAGCTGTTGCTATCAGCAGGATGATTCCCGACAAAATTGTCGCGTAATACCTTCCCCGTATAAATTTAAATAACTTAATTATTAACCAAGTCTATTTGGATTGGTCTGGGATATACATTGTGAATAGCAGGATTTCACAAAAAATTAACGCCTTAACAATAGGTTAACAGATACGTTTCACGCAAGTTTGGTGCGGCAATGTGGTGGGAACGTAATGATAACAAGATGCGAAGCGAGGAATCCAAATGAGTCTCAACGGAATGATGCGAACCAGTGTTTCAGGTATGTCTGGCCAGGCCAGTCGGTTGAGCACGGTTGCTGATAATATCGCGAATGCCAATACAAACGGCTATAAGCGTGTGACCAATGAATTCTATTCGCAAGTTATCGATGCTGGCACAGGCGTCTACGAATCTGGTTCGGTAAGCAATAATATTCGCAACGAGATCAGCCGTCAGGGCCCTATTCGTGGTTCTACAAATCCAACAGATTTAGCAATTGAAGGCAATGGTTTCTTCGTGTTGCAGACTGAAAATGGTGACAACTACCTGACTAGGGCCGGCGCCTATAATGTTAATGGCGAGGGCTATCTGGTCAATGGGAGTGGTCAATATTTGATGGGTTATGATATTGCCGCAACCGGGGCTGCTCCTGTGGCCAATGGTTATGGTGGGCTTGTGCGAATTGATGTGGGCTCGCAGGCGCTTCAGGCAAATCCTTCTACTGAAGGTATATTTGTGCCAAACCTTGCGGATGATGCGACCGCTGTTGTAGCGGGAAACCTTCCTTCCGCTAATGCTGCTACGGCAGAATATACATCCAGATCATCGCTTATCCTTTATGATAATCTGGGTAATGAGCGACAGGTGGATATGTATTTTACAAAAACTGCCACACCTGGCGAATGGGAAGTGTCGGTATATAATACCGCTGATGCGGATGCGACATCTGGCAATTTTCCATACGGTTCAGGGGCGTTGACAACGCAGACGTTAGCATTTGATTTGGCTACCGGTTATATTTCTGGTGGCGGTGCCGTGAATGTAAGTTTCACAGTTCCTTCTGGTCAAACAATGAATATTGATATGACCGGAATCAGCCAGTTGGCTAAAGAATACACCGTCATCGAAGCACAGATGGATGGTAGTGGCCCAGCATCGGTTGACCGGGTGGAAATCGATAGTGATGGTATTATTTACGGAATTTATGAAAATGGTTATTCAACACCATTGTTCCAGTTGGCGCTGGCGACCGTTCCGGCTCCTGACAATCTGAAAAGACTGCCGGGAACAAATTTTTCTGCAACGATTGATTCAGGCGATGTTCTGGTTGGGGTCGCGAATGCGTCAGGGTTTGGTGCAATTCATTCCGGTGCGCTGGAAGAATCCAATGTTGATATGGCTGCTGAACTGACGATCATGATTGAATCTCAGAGAAGTTACACCGCAAATTCAAAAGTATTTCAAACAGGCTCCGAATTGATGGAAGTTCTGGTTAATCTGGCTCGTTAAATCTGGCGCAATGGGAATCTAAATGTCACTAAACAGTGCCCTTCGAATAGCAACAGGATCGTTAGCGGGAACTTCGCAACGGGTCTCGACGCTGTCGAAAAATATAGCTGGCGTTGGAAACCCGAATTATGTGCGGCGTGAGTCGGTTGTTACTTCTGGCACTGCCGGTATTCAAAGTATTGAAATTACCCGCTATGTGAACCAGTCGATGATGCGTGCGACGCTTTCGTCCACATCGAATGCTTCTTATCAAGGGGTGCTTGCCGGCGGAATACAACAATTGGCGGTTTTGCTGGACGCTGATGGGTTTGCCGGTTCGCCGGCAGCCATGCTTGGTGATCTAGAATCGACCCTTCAACTGGCCTCTTCTGCACCTGCTGATATTGCAACGCTCACTTCGTTGGTTGAAACCGCCAAGAGTACGGTGCTTTCAATTAACAGCTCCTATAAGCAAACGCTGGAAATGCGCGCTCAGGCAGATAACGGGATTGAAGCAAGCGTTACCAATATCAACCGCATTCTCAGTCAGATAAAAATTGCTAATGATAGCATTGTCACAGGAACGCGGGTAGGCGACGATGTGATGGACTTTATGGATAGTCGCGATGCGCTAATTCGTGAACTCTCGGAAGAAATAGGCATCAATGTTCGTCCGCGCTCTGATAATGATGTTCTCATTACAACAGATAGCGGCGTGATTTTGTTTGAAACCCAGCCGCGCAGTGTAGAATTTTCCAATCAGCCGGTTTATGGGCCAAATACCGTAGGGAACGAATTATACATTGACGGGGTGCCTGTCACAGGAGCCAATTCTCCAATGGCGATCTCCAGTGGTAAGATCGTTGGCCATTTCGAGATGCGTGATGATGTTTTGGTGAAACACCAAAACCAGCTTGATGAATTCACAAGAGGCCTAATAGAAGTATTTGCCGAGACCGATCAGGTTGGCGGGAAACCTCCTTTGGCTGGCTTGTTTACCTGGTCTGGCGGACCGGCAATTCCAGCAACCGGCACTCTTACTCCCGGTATGGGGCAGACGCTGCAAATCAATGCGTTGGTTGATCCTTCGCAAGGTGGCGATCTGGCTTTGATCCGTGATGGTGGAATTAATGGTGATCCCGACTATATCGTCAATACGGCCGGTTCTTCTGGTTTTTCTGATCACTTGCTTGATTTGGCGGCACGGTTTGATGTGCCCAGTACATTTGATGCACAGACCGGGTTGCTGACCGCTGTATCGTTGCGGACCTTTGCTGCGACGTCTCTGGATTCGCTTCAAACCATACGTCAAACATCTGCCAGTGCATTTGAATATCAGTCGTCTCTGCAAGAGAGCTATATGACTGCGCTGTTGAATGAAAGCGGACCTAACCTTGACTATGAAATGTCAAAATTGCTTGAGGCTGAGCGTGCCTATCAGGCTACGGCAAAAATAATTGCGGCGGTGGACGAACTTTTCGATACTTTACTAAGCGTGGTGAGGTAATATGAAAGTCGGATTTGTCAGCACTTATGCGATGAACGCCACCATCCGGATGCAGACCATGCGTACGCAGTCTGATCTGGCAACAGCACAAATTGAACTGGCGACTGAAAAGCGAGCGAATATTGGTCGCCATCTGGGGCCGATGACCTCCCAGCTTGTATCNGTTGAAAATCAAATCGANCTGATAGACCGCATAAAAGTAACATCGTCATTTATCGTCAATCGCATGTCGATGATGCAAACTTCTATGNGTTCAATGGTGAATAGCGGTCAGGATTATGTTGGTCAGCTGACGACTGAGATAAATGGCTCAATGGATTCGGGGTTGCTTTACGAGATTGCAACATCGGCACTTGAACAATTAACCTCCAACATGAACACGTCCTTTAANGGTGAATATGTATTCTCCGGAATTAATACAGACGTAAAATCTTTGAATGAATATACGCCAGGATCGCCTGCGCAAACTGCGGTGGCCGCAGCCTTTGTCACGGAATTTGGGTTTCCTCCCAATGATCCTTTGGCGGTGAACATTACGCCGGCGCAGATGGAAACCTTCTTTGACGGCCCGTTTATGGATCTGTTTGATGATACCAATTGGCCAGCTCTTTGGAGTGGCAGTTCAGACCGGGGGATGCGATCAAAAATATCTCCGATGGAGTTGGCTGAAAATCCAACCACGGCGCAGGGGTCTGCTTTTCGAGATATTACTGCATCCATTATTTTGATGAAAGAATTTGTCGAGGGTAATTTCAACACAGGCACTCAGGGCATGATGGCTGAAAAGGCGCTCGAAGCAATGGCTACCGGTATCAATGGTCTGGCGAATGAGCAATCCAAGGTTGGCACTGTTGAGAGGCGAATTGAGGAGGCGAATAACCGAATGGAATATCAAAGAATTGTTCTAAGCGACCAAGTGAATGCTTTTCAGGGGATTGATGTTTACGAGATCGCCACCCGCTTGAACCACCTTTCATTAAGTTTGGAGGCGTCTTATCGAGCTACATCAAAGCTGCAGCAATTAACACTTATGAGTTACATCTAATCGTTATGGCGGGGATGTCTCTGTCATAACCAANCAAAAACAATAGTTTAAAGAATGGGTCGAATATTATGTTCAACCAAGCATATACCGAGCANATGGAAGATGGGCAGGAAACCGCCAGATCCCAAGAGCGTCAAGTTCTCGGTAATTCNATCACCATGATGGAAGCCAGNGATAATGAACCAGATCATTACGCTAAGAGGGTGGAGGCGATNTACTTTACTACAAGGCTTTGGAGTCATTTTCTAAACGATCTGGCTTCTGAAGAAAATGCCAACAGCGACGAGATGAAGGCCGGTCTGATTTCGATCGGAATTCATATCATGCAGCATATTGAGAAAATGCGACAAGATCGAAATGAGAATTTTGAAATTGTCATCGACGTCTCAAAAACAATCTATGATGGGTTAAAAAATGGGTAACATACGTCTATATCTACGCGCNAATGAGCGNATTTTTATCAACGGNGCAGTTCTTAGGTTTGATCGCAGGGCTTCAATTGANCTNCTCAATGATGCTACGTTTCTCCTGGAAAATCACGTTATGCAGCGTGAAGATGCCAACTCGCCATTTAGGCAATTATATTTCGTGATTCAATTGTTATTTATGGATCCGTCAGANACTGAAGAGCCGAAAAAGCTATTCAAAAATATGGTCTATTCTTTGCTTAAAGTGCTGGAAAACCCNCANCTTGTNCANGTGTTGAAGGCGGCNGATGTGGAAGTGGCAACNGGCAAGGAATTCGCAGCTTTGAAAACCANTCGTGGNGCTTTTCCTCTCGAAGAAGAGCTTCTCAAAGCACAAGAAGGCAATGAAGTNNAAGGTGGGTTTCATAAGAAGTATTTTGATTCCGGTACACCTGAAATCCAGAGGGTAGGCTAATGGCTGTTGATGCGGTTGGAGCAACAAATACGAACCAGTATGGGACTACACAAGAAACGAATGCATCTAAAAACGCCAATGTCGATTATGACACGTTTTTGCAATTGCTTGTGGCTCAGCTGAAAAACCAAGATCCAACTGATCCGTCGGATCCAGCGGCATTCCTATCGCAACTGGCATCCTTTTCGGGGGTTGAACAGCAGATTCAAATGAACACGAAACTCGATTCATTATTGACCGGTTCTCAATTGGGACAGGCAACGAATTTGATTGGCAAAACCATTACCTTTAACGGCGGGACGTTGAACGGGGTCGTGAGTTCTGTTCATCTTGGCGGGCAGGGAAGTCTGGTTGCCGAGCTTGCCAATGGGACGAAAGTGACTATTGAAGAAGGTGTTATAATAAGCAATGAATGAGGCTGAAGCCCTTGAACTGGTTCAAGTTGCTTTCAAAACTTTGTTGACGGCATCCAGTCCAATTGTTTTGACCGCGATGGTTGTTGGTACACTCATCGCATTGCTTCAGGCCTTGACCCAGGTTCAGGAAATGACGCTGACCTTTATTCCAAAAATTGTTATGGTGCTGATCGTCGCGTCGATGACAGCGCCGTTTATGGCTTCGCAAATCAACTCATTGGCGCTGCTTTCGTTTTCCAAAATTTCTTCTGGTGGCTAGCGGCGCGCTTCCGAAAATTCCTTGTAGTTTTTGATATTTTGCTCGCGCTGTTTGTTCTCACGGCGTATCCTGCCTGCCTGTCGGTCGGGCCTCCGACTTTTTATTTGCACGTCTCCGACATGACGGTGGCACATAAACGCAGGTCGCTCTTCGCTCCCCGCCTTTGGCGGTTGTGGATACGGAGATAAGCGCACAAGGGAAAATGCGGCGAGTTCGTCGCGCAAATCCATTTTCAGGCAAGTTTCAACTTCTAAAGTATGACAAGGGCAATGAATGCCTGTTTGTCCAGGGGACCTGAGTTGAGCAACCAACAAAATGTTATAGCGGCTGTGCCGGAATATAACTCGGTACGTGATATCGGGTTTGCTGTCGGCGTTTTATTCATTCTGGCCGTATTATTCTTACCAATTCCGCCTTGGGTTATTGATATTGGCCTGGCGATTTCAATCGCATTTTCGGTGCTTATTTTGATGGTGGCGCTGTGGATTGAAAAACCACTGGATTTCTCTTCTTTCCCTACGGTTTTGCTGATTGCAACCATGTTGCGATTATCGCTCAATATCTCTACCACTCGGCTAATCCTTTCAAACGGTGCAGATGGGCCAGATGCTGCTGGCGATGTGATTGGCGGGTTTGCCAATTTTGTTATGGGCGGTGATTTCCTGATTGGTGTTATCGTGTTTGCCATCCTGATCATTGTGAATTTCATGGTGATCACAAAGGGTGCAACCCGTATCGCGGAGGTGGGCGCTCGCTTCACACTGGA
>JAESSK010000208.1 GCA_016764155.1 Rhizobiaceae bacterium | reverse complement strand
TGCGTAAGCAGTTCGACACTTCAAATTAAGCCCTATCGGTTCGCACCTTTAGGCGGGGTTCGGAGGCACCTGGCAACAGAAGCCTTCACTTTTTCCCTTTAGATTTGATTATTTTTTCACTTTAGCGAAGGCAAATTTCACACCTATTGCGCATAACGCCATGCCAAATAGCTGCAGCAGGCTCAGTGTTTCGCCAAATAAGAAATAAGCGATGATCGCCGTTGAGGCGGGCACCAGATAATAAAGCGCCGACACTTTTGATACGCTGCCATCGCGGATCAGCATCAACAACATAAAAACCCCTGCAATCGATAACACCAAAACCAGCCAAACCAGCGCAAAAATCAATTCGCCTGTCCAGTTGAAGGTGAACGTTTCAAACATCAAAGCATAGGCCAGCGAAGGAATGAGTGCCCCGACATATTGCCAGAATGTGGCTGTACGCACGTCGATATTGGCGGCAAATTTCTTTTGGTAGATGGTGCCAAGGGTGGAGGCAAACATCGCCATCAACACAACCATGACAGGCACCAACATGATGCCACCACCGGAAATGTCTGTTTTCGGCACGATGACAAGACCCAATCCGACAACTCCGATGAGCAGACCCAGCCAGTTGCGCATGCTCACCTTCTCGCCAAGCATAATTCCTGCCAGCAGAGCCACCACAAGCGGTTGTAAACCGATGATCATCGCAGAAATTCCCGCCGACAAACCCCGGTCAATCGCCCAAAACACTCCGCCAAGATATAATCCGTGCAACAGCATTCCAACCAGAATTGAATGCCCCACCAACCGAATATTGGGCCACTTCGCGGGCGATGATGTCAACTTGGTTGCAAGCACGATCACACCCAAAAGCGCGATCGCAATCACATAACGCAGGCTCAAAAACGAGCCAGGCTCCGCATAGGGCATGCCCATACGAGCGCCGATAAAGCCGGTCGACCATAAAACAACAAAAAAGGCAGGAAAAAATCGGTTCATTCAATCACATCACAAATTCAACTCAGGCAATCACATCACCAACTCAGGAAATGTCCCCAAGCCAGTTTTTCAGGCGCGAAAATCCTTCAATCAACTGGCTTTCCTCACAGGCAAATGAAAGGCGCATCCAGTCCCCACCACGCTTGGAATCAAAATCAATTCCCGGCGTAAGCGCCACCCCCGCCTCATGAAGAATACGGTGGGCAAGCTGCATGCTGTCATTACATCCGGAGAGGTTCAACCAGCCACTCACATTGAAATAGGCATAAAACGCTCCATCGATCGGTTGAATTTCGCTAATCCCGATGGCTTTCAATTCATCAATCACATATTTCCGATTGCTCAGATAGCCCTGTTTAACCAGCTCCATCTCATCAGTGCCATCAAACGCCGCAAGAGCTGCAATTTGAGAGATTTCAGACGCGCAAATGAAATTATTCTGTTGCAGCCGGTTAATGGTTTCCACCATGTGTTCCGGCACGATCATCCAGCCAATGCGCCAGCCCGTCATGCAGAAGTATTTCGAGAATGAATTGATGATAAACAGATCATCATCAAATTCCAGCGCCGTCACCTCGCGCTTGTCATAGGTCAGCCCGTGGTAAATTTCATCCGAAATCAACGTGATCGAATGCTCTTTGCAGACTTTAACCAGCCGCTCAACATCCTCAGGCCTCATCATTGTGCCATTGGGATTGTTGGGATTGGCAATCAAAATACCATCAACCGGCGCTTTTTGATGCTCTGCCAGAAGCATTTCTGGCGAAATAACCCAATCAGATTCTGCATTGGTTTCAATTTCAACCGGTTCCAGCGACAGGCTTTTTAAAATATTGCGATAGGCCGGATAGCCGGGATTTGGAATAACCACCCGGTCGCCCACATCAAATGCACCCAAAAATGCCAGACTAAACCCTACCGAGGCCCCACTGGTGACAAAAACACAGTCCTTATTGACGCTGACCCCATATCCCTCCTGATAATATTGAGAGATGCGCTCCCTCAATGGCCCGATGCCAGCGGCATCCGTATAACCAATTTTCCCGGCAGCAATGGCCTTGGTGGCAGCTTCGCGCGCCGGCGTTGGCGCTGGAGCCCCGGGCTGACCAATGCACATCATCACGATATCCTTGCCAGCCTTGGTAAGTCTTCCCGATTCCGCAACAACTTGCATGGCTCGAAAAGGTTCTACAATACTACGTGATGAGGGTTTCATAAGTTATACTTTGCCGATAGAATCTAATATGAGGTAGCGAGACATAAACTGCCGGTCCCACAAAAACCATGATACCAATGCATTTTTAAAATTATTCAAGCAACATCTTTAGACGCCAATTCCTAATATCTGGATAAATCTCGATCATGCCTTCAAAGTCAGACGCCAACACATTTGTTTTCGTTAAAAAAATGGTCGCAATTCTTGTCGGCCTTATGCTGTTATTTTCAATCAGTTTTGATTTGGCAACCGCCCAGAGAAAACGCCAGAATTTGCCNCTCATCCGCGATGCAGAGATTGANGGCTTGCTGAAAGACTATACCGCCCCGATTTTCAANGCNGCAAAGCTGGGCCGAAATTCCGTCGATATATTCATCATCAACCGCCNGGAATTNAACGCCTTTGTAACCGGCACCCGCATGTTCTTNTTCACCGGAGCGCTGACCACGGCAAAAACCCCCAACGAAATCATCGGCGTGATAGCGCACGAGACCGGCCACCTGGTCGGACACCACTCAGTGCGCATACACCAGCAGCTTGAAAAAGCGAAAATCATATCAGTGCTTGGCGCGATACTGGGTGCAGGTGCAATTGTTGCTGGTGGCGAAGGTGGTGGCGCTGCCGGTAGCGCGATCTTTCTTGGTAGCCAGCAGGCGGCCCAGCGAAGCCTGCTTTCCTATCAGCGCGGTGAAGAAATGGCTGCCGACAGCACGGCAATCAAGCTGCTCAATAAATCGCAACAATCCTCCAGTGGCATGATTGCGACGTTTAAGGGATTTGCCCGCAACGAGCTTTTCTCCAGCAATACCCGAAATGCCTACGCTCGAAGCCATCCATTGCCTCGCGAACGCATTGCATTGCTTCAACGGTTGGTTGCAAAAAGCAAATATGTAAATAAAAAAGATTCCCCATCCCTGCAATTACGCCACGATATGATGCGGGCAAAAATTGCGGCCTATACGGGCGGTGCCAGAGCAGTCCGCAGCATGTTTGCTAAAAACCTTCATGGAGCACCAGCACGTTACGGCGATGCCATCGCTACCTACCTTTCAGGCGCACCAAGCCGCGCAATTCCCAAAATAAATGCCCTTATTAAACAGCAGCCCAAAAATGCCTATCTATATGAAATAAAGGGCGAAATGCAGTTGCATGCGCGAAAGGCCTCAGCCTCCGTTAAGTCTTTCAAACGAGCAATCAAACTCGACAAATATAAATCAGGCCTGCTGCGCATCCAGCTTGGCCACGCTTATCTGGAGACCAACAATCCCAAATTGCTGGGAGCAGCAGTCAAGGAATTAAAGGCTGGAATATCCAGAGATCGCAATTCCGCCGACGCCTACGGACATCTGGCGCGTGCTTATGCACGGCAGGGCAAAACAACTTTAGCCATTGCAGCCAGCGCCGAGGAGAAATATATGCAGGGAAACCTCAAACAGGCGAAAATATTTGCCCACCGTGCTCAACCAAAATTGAAGAGAGGAACGCCACAATGGCTTCGTCTTCAAGACATTTTAGATTATAAGCCTGTTAAGCGCTAACAAATTAAAGCCAAAACAGCGAAACCAGTACAATCGCTCAGGAGATATCGATGAAATTCCCAAAACTGACAAAATCGAAGGCTTTGCTCGTATTAATCAGCCTTGCCTTTGCCTTCCTTGGATTACCCGGCCCCAGCCTCGCATTGGATGCAAAAGACAAAAGTGAGGTCGAAACCATCATTCGGGATTATCTATTGAAGAACCCGGAGATTTTTATCGAAGTGCAACAGGCACTGGAAGCCAAACAGAAGCTTGAAACAGCCTCGGCCCAAAAGCGCACCCTGACTGAAAAGCACGATTTGATCTATAATTCCAAACACCAGCTGGAAATCGGCGATCCTAATGCTCCAATCACGATAGTTGAATTTTTTGATTATAATTGCGGCTTTTGCCAGCGCGCCCTTGCTGACATGAACCGCTTTATCGAAGAAGATAAAAATGTTCGCTTTATCCTCAAGGAGTTTCCGGTGCTTGGAGAGGCTTCCGTTCAGGCTCACCGCGTCAGCCTGGCATTTTCCAGACTAATGCCGGAAAAGGTGGAGGAATTTCACACAGAGCTATTAAGCAAACGCGGACGGAAAAACGGCAAAGTAGCCGCCGAACTCGCTATGTCTTATGGCGTTGAAGAGGCCGATTTGGTCGCCGAAATGGAAAAACCGTATATTGTTGCCGCCATGCGCGAGGTCTATGAACTGGCCGATGGTCTGGCGATTACCGGCACCCCATCTTATATCATCGGCGACCAAGTAATATTTGGTGCAGTTGGTTATGCTCAATTAAAAGCGAAAATCGCCAAAATCGGCACGAATTAGAGCCAAAACCGACAAAAAATCCATATTGCCTGTGGAAAGTGAGCACTGTTTGCCCAAGGCGCAAACTTGCGCTTTCTTGTGGCAATCTTGCCCTATATAACCTACAAAACTTTCAGCTTGGCTAGGCATCATAATTTTGCTTAACATCATTGCTAATGCTGGAACAATTAGGGCCAATTGCAGGGCACCTGCAGGACTGGAAATATGACAGAAAAAAAATCAAAATCAGGCGCAAAATCGATAGACACAGGATTGGTCAGAGATCTGGCGGCAATCCTGACGGATACCGATCTAACGGAAATCGAAATTGAACAAGACGATTTGCGCATTCGCGTTTCGCGCCAAAACCCTGTTCAAACCATGGCTGCCCCTATGCAGGTAAGTGCCCCGGCAGCAGCAGCGCCCGCTGCAGCCGCCGTCCCCGCACCAGCAGCGGCATCCACCGAAGGCAACGTCACTTCGCCGATGGTCGGAACAGCCTATCTATCCCCTGCCCCGGGCACCGATGTTTATGTAAAAGTCGGCGACACCGTCAAAAAAGGCGACACCATCCTAATCATCGAAGCCATGAAGACCATGAACCAAATTCCTTCCCCGCACAGCGGCACAGTTACCGCCATTTTGGTGGAAGACAGCCAGCCGGTGGAATTTGGTGAAGCCCTCATGACAATCGAATAAGCAAAGTCCGGACGCAAAACCCTATGTTTAAAAAAGTCCTCATTGCCAATCGCGGCGAAATCGCACTACGCATCCTACGCGCCTGTAAAGAATTGGATATCGGCACAGTCGCCGTCCATTCCACCGCAGACGAAGACGCAATGCATGTACGCCTTGCCGATGAAAGCGTGTGCATCGGCCCACCAGCCGCTAAAGACAGCTATCTGAACATTCACGAAATTCTCGCTGCCTGCGAAATCACTGGCGCGGACGCGATCCATCCCGGCTACGGTTTCCTTTCCGAGAACGCTAAATTCGCGGAAATTCTGGAAGAGCATAAAATCACCTTCATCGGCCCAAGTGCGGAACATATCCGCATTATGGGTGATAAAATTGAAGCGAAGAGAACCGCAAAACGTTTGGGTATTCCGGTTGTCCCGGGTTCCGAGGGCGAAGTAACGGAAGAAAGCGAAGCCAAAAAGATAGCAAAAGAAATCGGCTATCCAGTCATCATCAAAGCCGCTTCAGGCGGCGGTGGACGTGGTATGAAGGTCGCCAATTCCGACGCTGAAATCGGTAATGCGCTGCATATGGCACGTACCGAAGCAGGTGCAGCCTTTGGCGATGACGCAGTTTACATCGAAAAATACCTAGCCACACCGCGCCACATCGAAATTCAGGTTCTGGGCGATGGCAAAGGCGGCGGCGTTCACCTTGGCGAACGCGATTGTTCGCTGCAACGGCGTCACCAAAAGGTCTGGGAAGAAGCAACCTCCCCCATTCTGTCGCCGGAACAACGCAGTGAAATCGGCGAGATTTGCGCCAGCGCGATTCGCGGCCTGAAATATTCAGGCGCAGGCACCATTGAATTCCTCTACGAAAACGGCGAATTCTATTTCATCGAAATGAATACCCGCCTGCAGGTGGAACACACCATCACCGAGATGATCACCCGCATCGACTTGGTCAACGAACAATTGCGCATCGCAGCAGGCGAAGGATTGTCGGTGACGCAGGATGAAATTCCGTTCCTCGGCCATGCCATCGAATGCCGCATCAATGCCGAACACCCGCAAACCTTCGTGCCATCACCGGGCACCATCGATTATTACCATCCTCCCGGTGGCCTGGGGGTACGAGTAGATTCCGGCATCTATCAAGGCTATAAAATCCCGCCTTATTACGACAGCCTCATCGGAAAATTGATTGTACACGGCAGAAACCGCCCCGAGTGCCTCATGCGCTTGCGACGTGCACTGGATGAATTCGTGGTAGACGGTATCGAAACCACAATTCCGCTATTTCAGGATCTGGTGACCAATCCCGATATTCTGGCTGGAGATTATGATATCCACTGGCTGGAAAAATATCTGGAAGCCAAATAGGCTGCCAATCGGAAAGGCAGCATGAAATGTCCAAGACTTCTGCCAATTTCA
>JAESSK010000207.1 GCA_016764155.1 Rhizobiaceae bacterium | reverse complement strand
CCATATTCATGGTCGTTGATCAGTTGCACCGCTTCTTCATGGCTTTCTGCGCGCAGTACTGAAAGGACCGGTCCGAAGATTTCCTGCTTATAAATCGACATATCCTTGGTGACATTGTCAAGTAGGCAACCGCCGAGGAAATAACCGCCTTCATAGCCCTGCAATTTTAAATCGCGGCCATCGACAACCAGATTGGCACCTTGTTCAAGGCCTTCATCAATGAAATTATTGATACGGTCGAGGGATTCTTTGGTGATCACTGGGCCCATGTCTGAATCCGGATCAGTATAAGGCGCAACTTTCAGCTGCCGGATGCGCGGGGCTAAACGTTTAACCAGCTCGTCGGCGGTATCTTCGCCAACGGGTACAGCAACAGAAATCGCCATGCAGCGTTCGCCTGCTGAACCATAGGCAGAACCAATCAAGGCATCGACTACCTGATCCATATCCGCATCAGGCATAACCACTAGGTGATTTTTTGCGCCACATAGGGCCTGAACCCGCTTGCCGGATTCGCAACCTTTCGAATAGATGTAATGGCCGACCTGAGTGGAGCCAACAAAACTCACCGCTTCAATGCGTGGGTCCGTCAATAATACGTCAACGGCTTCTTTGTCGCCCTGCACGATGTTGAAAACACCGTCCGGCAGGCCGGACTCGGTGAGCAATTCCGCAATGCGAACAGTGACGCTCGGGTCTTTTTCCGATGGTTTTAGAATGAAAGTATTGCCGCAGGCCAGCGCCACAGGATACATCCAGAGCGGCACCATGGCCGGGAAGTTGAACGGGGTGATACCGGCAACAATGCCTAAGGGCTGGCGGATTGAATATGTATCTACACCAGTTGCAACGGCTTCAGAATATTCGCCCTTTAATTGTGTAGGAATACCGCAAGCAAATTCTACGACTTCGATGCCGCGGGCAATTTCGCCCTTGGCGTCCGGTATTGTTTTGCCGTGTTCCTGAGAAAGCAGTTCGGCCAGTTCGTCTATATTTTTAAGCAAAGCCTCGCGAAAGGCAAACATCACTTGGACCCGTTTCGACGACGGCGTTGCGGCCCATGCGGGAAAAGCTGCTTCTGCTGCTGCAATGGCTGCTCTGGTTTCATCGGCTGATGCCAAAGCTACTTTTGCGACCACTTCGCCTCTGGAAGGATCGGTGACATCTGCGGTTCGACCGCTGGTTCCAGCTACACGTTTGCCGTTGATGAAGTGCTCGACATTTCTCGTCATTACAGGGTCTCTACTCTATAGGTTCATGAAAAAAATGAGACTGCCAGCTATTGATAAAGATATCAATCTTGATTTGGCTAGACTGGCCTGTTCGTGATTGATTTTGATCTGCTTTTGGTTAGCCCGGGTCGACTATCTGGCTAAAGCGCGCGCTTCCAGCGAAATAGCGAGTAATGTTGTGCTGGCCAATGTCTGCGCTAAAGCTGTGTTGGAGCGGCAGTCAAAACTGGCTTTTTCCAAACGAGTGAGTGTTCGGAACAAAGCGTCTGAATTCCAGATGTTCAAAGCACCGACCACGGCGCGCTCGCGGGAAAAATGGATTGGCGGGCGCAGGGATTTAAACAGGCTTTGCGGATTTTGACGTCGGGTTTCCATCTGGCATTTGGCGGCGTGGAGCATTTGAAAATGGCGCAGGGCCGAAAGAATGATCATATCGGGTGCGCTGCCGGATTCTCTTGCCTGTTCGAGGCATTCTTCAAGGGACTTCAAATTGCCGGTACTTGCAGCATCGATGACTTCATCTAAGATTAATTCGGACGTATCACCGACAATTGCTTTGACCTCATCTAAGGTGATTTCGCTTTGACCGTGGGCGTGTAGGGCCAGCTTTTGCAGTTCATTGCGCGATGCGCGCCGGTTAGCGCCTAATTGTGAACGGAGAAAATTCTTGGTTTCCTGATCGATTTTGAACCCGGCCTGAGTGATTTCGACATCAATTAATCCGTTCAGCGCTGCGTCATTATCCTGATAGCAGGGCAATGCCAGCCCGTTTTTGGATTTCTCCACCTGCTTGCGCAGGCCTGAAGTGCGCTTTAAATCTCCAGCCTCTATGATGATGGTGCAATCTTGTGGCGGGGTATCGAGAACCATGGCCACAGCTTTGGTCATATCACGCCTTGTAGAACCGCTGACCCGGATTAGCCGTTCGCCGCCAAACATCGATATTGTATGGGCCTCATCGGCCAATTTGCTTTTATCGGCAGCCACATCATCTGAATTTAGCCGAATAAGTGAAAACGGATCTTTGAGATCAACGCCGCTGGCTTTGGCCAGAATATCAGCACGTTCCGACACCAGACCTTCGTCGGGGCCATAGATAAGCAGGATGGGAGCATCTTTGGTTGGTCGGCTTATAAAGCGATCAACTTCATGTGCTTTTAGCTGTGCCATGTCTGGTCCAAACTATTTAGACGTCTAATTTGGGGCACCAATCCGGCTGAGATCAGAAGCGAGGGCAAACCGGACGGCTTCGGCTGCTTCTTTGGCGGCACGATTTTCTGCATCCCGTTCAGCGCGCGTATTGGCGAAACTTTGGCGGGTTCTATCGTAAGCGGCTTTTGCACGGCGGCTGCCTTTGGCGACAGACTTTAAAGTTGTCAGATTAATAAGATCGTAGCTGACAGATACTTCAATGCTGCCTGTGGTTCTGTCCTGAACATTTTGCACATTGGCGAGGGTTTTATTGGATGTGGAGATACGCAAATCTGCCCGATAGGCCGGTTCAATTGGCGCATTGCCGCCGTTCAACAGGAACAATAAATGGTTGCGCACCTGCTGGGCTGTGCGGGTATCAACTTCGCCAACGGCAATATTGTTCAATTGAGCGTTGCTGGTGCTGTTTGTACCGTAAAGCGGCTGAAACTGGCATGCACTCAGCACAAACAAGGCGGTAAGCATTGAAATTGCAGGACCAATTATCTTGCGCATGGTGGTTAAACCTTCTGAATTAGATAACAACATTCACAATTCTCTTTGGCACAACAATGATTTTACGGGGAGATTTCCCGTCTAAAGCTTTTTGTACCACATCAAGGGCTAAAGTTGCAGCCTCAATATCTTCTTTTGAAGTATCTGCTGCCAAAGTGAGTTCACCACGTTTTTTACCGTTGATTTGTACCGGCAAAAGAATGGTTGATTCAACTGTTAGAGCTTCATCGGCAACGGGCCATGGTGTGTCGGCAACAATTCCGGTATTTCCCATGGCTACCCAGCATTCTTCGGCCANATGNGGCATCATCGGGGCGATCATCTGGATGATCATGTTGACGCAGATGCGNAATTCAGCGATTTGGCCNGGTGNTTTNGCTTTGTTGATGGCTTTTTCCAACGCNTTGGAAAGNCCNTAAATCTGGGCAACAGCATTGTTGAAGCGCAATTGGGAAATCATGCCATCAACTTTGACCAATGTCTGNTGGGCAAGTTTNGTGAGNTCGCCGCTATCAGCTGTTGCNGATGATTCCAGTGCGACCGTTCCCTGCACAATGCGCCAAACGCGTTGGACAAATCTGTGNGCGCCTTCAACGCCTGCTTCTGTCCAGATCACATCGCGNTCTGGCGGTGANTCTGANANCATGAACCAGCGNGCAGTNTCCGCGCCATAGGCTGCGATGATTTCGTCCGGGTCGACAGTGTTGCGTTTGGATTTTGACATTTTTTCGATGCTGCCAATGGTCACTTCTTCGCCATTATCCAACCGGAANGCNTGNTTTTTGCCGTCNTCTTCNTCGAAGCGNAGTTCGGANGGCTGCATCCAGCNGCCATCNNTGGNAGCGTANGTTTCNTGNACCACCATGCCTTGNGTNAACAGGCCATCAAAGGGTTCGAGATATTCCCAGATGCCCGGTTTTTTGCATGGCACGGGCGAAAAAGCGCGAATAGAGCAGGTGCAAAATTGCGTGCTCAATGCCGCCAATATATTGGTCTACCGGCAACCAATGATCGGCTGCGGCTTTATCCGTGGGCGTATCTGCATGAGGTGCAGTGAATCTGGCGAAATACCATGATGAATCCACGAAGGTGTCCATGGTGTCGGTTTCGCGTTGGGAATCCGCGCCACATTTCGGGCATTTGCAATCGCGCCATGTGGGGTGGCGATCCAATGGATTGCCCGGTTTTTCAAAATCAACATCGTCTGGCAAGCGAACNGGCAAATTGGCTTTATCTTCCGGCACCACACCGCAGGTTTCGCAGTGAATGACCGGAATTGGGCAGCCCCAATAGCGCTGACGGGAAATGCCCCAATCGCGCAGGCGGTAGTTGACCTGACGTTCACCTTGGGATTCGCCATCGATTTTTATCGTTTCGAGGCGTTTGGCCACTTCTTCCTTGGCCGCTTCGATGGTCATGCCATTGAGGAAGTCGGAATTGAATAATTTTCCNGGATCGGTAAAGGCCTCATTGGCGACTTCGAAATCTTCGTCTTCGCTGGGTCGAACGACTGCGGTGACGTCGAGATTATATTTGCGGGCAAAATCCAGATCGCGCTGATCATGGGCCGGACAGCCGAAAATAGCACCAGTGCCGTAACCCATCAAAACGAAATTGGCCACATAGACCGGCAAAGTTTTACCCTCAACGAACGGGTGTTTGACGGTTAAGCCTGTATCAAACCCTTGCTTTTCAGCAGTTTCCACCGCTTCGGCAGTGGTGCCAATGGCGCGGCATTCTTCGATGAAAGTTATGAGTTCGGCATTGCCTTCAGCCAGTTTTTCGGTCAACGGGTGATCGGCAGACAAGGCCATGAAGCTGGCACCAAACAAGGTATCTGGCCTTGTGGTGAACACATCGAGGGTTTTATCCGGTGCGCCTTCTGAAAATTCAAAACTGACTTTCATGCCCTCNGAACGGCCAATCCAGTTTTGTTGCATGACGCGGACTTTTTCCGGCCAGCGTTTCANATCATCAAGAGATTCCAGCAAATCNTGNGAAAAATCGGTGATTTTGAAAAACCACTGGGTGAGGTCGCGTTGTTCAACCTGTGCNCCCGAGCGCCAGCCCTTNCCNTCGATTACNTGCTCGTTGGCAAGAACCGTCATNTCGACCGGATCCCAGTTTACCTTGGCTTTTTTCCGGTAGATCAGGTCNTTATCGAGGAAGTCGATGAANAGNCTTTGCTGCTGTTGATAATATTCAGGATCGCAGGTNGCAAATTCGCGTGACCAGTCAATCGCCANNCCCATGGATTTAAGCTGTTTGCGCATGGCGGCGATGTTTTGATAGGTCCATTCTTTNGGATGCACNTTGTTTTGCATGGCGGCATTTTCNGCNGGCATNCCGAATGCNTCCCAACCCATTGGNTGNAGCACATTATAGCCTTTTGCCTTGCGAAAACGCGCAATCACATCGCCCATGGTATAGTTGCGCACATGGCCCATATGGATGCGGCCCGACGGATAGGGAAACATTTCCAGCACATAATATTTGGGCCGGGAATCGTTTAAATCGGTGCTGGTTTCAAATAATTTNTGGTCATCCCAGATTTTTTGCCAGCGGGATTCAGTTTCGCGTGGATTATACCGTTCCATTGCCATATCTAATAAAGTCAAATTTCTGATTGAATGCGTTTCGCGAGCTTCACCAGAATTTGGCAATTGGGTCAACAGTTGAGGCGCCGAAAGGGCTTAAAATCGATGTCAAATGTAGTTGAGCAGCATAATGAAGTGGTTGGGCGGATAGAAAAGGTCTGTAAGCGAAGTAATCGCGCGGCTTCCGAGGTGGCGCTGATTGTCGTTTCAAAGACTTTTGGACCGGAAGATATCACCCCTTTGCTGGACGATAATTGTCGGGTTTTTGGCGAAAACCGGGTGCAGGAAGCACAAAGCAAATGGGTGGATTTGAAGCAACAATATTCTGACATTGAATTGCATTTGATTGGCCCGCTGCAAAGCAATAAGGCCGAGGATGCGGTGGCACTGTTTGACGTTATTCAAACCATTGACCGGGAAAAAATTGCCAAGGCGATTGGCAAAGAAATGGAAAAGCAGGGGCGTAAGCTGAAACTGTTTGTTCAGGTAAATACCGGCAGTGAACCACAAAAAGCAGGAATTTTGCCGGGAGAAGCGGTGGGTTTCGTTAAAAAATGCCAAGAGGACTTTGGTTTGGAAATTGCAGGCCTGATGTGTATTCCGCCGTTTGATGAAAACCCCGGTCCACATTTTGCCCTGTTGCGCAAATTAGCTGAAGGGACTGGCGTGAGTGAATTATCCATGGGCATGTCTGGCGATTTCGAAACCGCCGTGGAATTTGGTGCAACTTCTGTGCGGGTAGGTAGCGCTATATTTGGCGGGCGTGGGTAAGTCTTCGTGGTTAGAACCTCAATTCGATTAGCAGTAGAAAGCGAGAAAGCAGATCTTGAAGCTTTGCAGCTTCGTGCTTCACTGGCCAATGATGGGGATCGGAAAGCTTTGCTTGAAAACCCTGATGCCATCAATCTTCCGCTCGAACAAATTAGAAGCGGCCAAACATTACTGTGTTCGTAAAAAATACTCTAACGCTTGTGGCACTCAATGTAGCGCCACAAGCAAACCTGACAGCTTGAGTAAGCTTTGCGCAATATTCATATGCCACCATTAGTTGTGGTTTTTGATCATTTTCTAACAACTAGGAGGTTTGTCATGAGTATATCAGCAACTGGACGTAGCGGTGGGTTTGTCCTTCCCAAGGGTGTAGTGCCAATGAGACTTATAGACCATCCTAAGTTCAAGCTAGCTCTTATTGACGAAGATCAAACTAAGCGTATAGAAATGGCTTTAAAGGGATTAAATGCGATAGGTTCAAGCGGTCTTGGTCGAAAGGCTGATAATCATCCCGATAATCTTTGGGGTACAATTGAGCTACAGAACCAGACAGTTAAAATTTATAAAACTGGTGTTGTGGAAACGCAAGGAGGTATTCATATAGACTGGCATAATATAGATGGCGCGCAAAATCGGGCCGATGCAATATTATCAAAATATGGAGGGCGATTTGAAAAAATTGCTCATCAACAGGAATTTGAACTTATACCTCAGGGCCCGACTAAGTTTCAAAGCTTACTTGATGAACAGTTCGCGCTTTTTGCTTAAATTTCAGGAAATGAGAAATTTAAGGAAATCCTTCAGCAATGTGGTCTGATCCGATGTTGCCGAACAGGATGACATGATTGTGGGTTTGCGGTCACTCTTCCCAGAGATGGTGGTGACGCAGAACTGGACGGACTTTTCGTTGAGCCGGATATTTGGAGGGGCGGTATCAGTCGAGCGTTGGTTGATGCATGTTCTGCCCACGCAAAAGGGATTGGCGCTTCGTACTTAAATGTACTTGGAAACCCGCACGTTGAAGGGTTCTATATGGCCTGCGGATTTGAACAATATGGTTTGCATAAAACCCAGTTTGGAACTGGTTTGTTGATGTGCAAAGCAATTTAGCTATTTGCTGGTAACTACGCCCATTGAGAATAATGTATTTTCGTCCGGATACCAAAGGTTGGTATGAGCAGCTTTGAAGGCTTGTTGTAGGAACGCTTCACTCGCTCCGCGCTCCCTGAAGAATTCGATGTCCTTCTGTTGCTCGTCACTCAGACTGGCTTTTCGTATCGGGTTTTGGATTTCGAATTTATATCGGTGAAAGCCCAGCTTTGCATCTTTATCTACTGTGCGGTGATTGCCTGCCATGAAGACG
>JAESSK010000206.1 GCA_016764155.1 Rhizobiaceae bacterium | reverse complement strand
ATCACCAGCAAGGTGGTGGCAGCAAGGCCGGGTTTGGACATGGGCAGAACGATTTCCCAGAAAGTGCGAAACCTTGTTGCCCCGTCAAGCTGGGCGCTCTCTTCCAGATCTCTGGGAATGGACACGAAGAAATCATACATCAGCCAGACCACAATCGGCAGGTTGACCACGCAATAGGTGATGATCAGTGCCAGATGGGTGTCGAGCAAATGCAGCTTCTGGAACATCATATAGATGGGAACCACCACTACGATGGGGGCCAGAATGCGCTGAGAGATCATCCAGAACAATATATCGCCATTGCCGAGATGGCGTTTGAATTTGGATGATAAAGCACGCACCAATATTAGAAATATTGCCAGCGCAACCGCCATCGACAAACGCCAGTCGACACCAAAAGCCCCGACCACGTACATCGCAACTCCCATGGAGATGACGAAAATCATTATGCTGCCGAATTTTGGTTTATATTCAATTCGCGCCAGTGCGTAGGCAGCCATGGAGCCGATCAACACACACAGCAGAGTGGAAAAAACAGCAATGATGACTGAGTTGAGATAGGCAAAAAGTGTATCCTCATAATCATAGACGAACAGATCTTTCCACGCATGCAGGCTCGGTTGAAAATCCACCCATGGCAAATAGAACGGACCGGTATTGACGTCGACCGCCTCCTTCACCGAGGTGATCACTATCCAATAGATCGGGAAGAGTACGAATAGCGACCACAGGATCAATGCCAGATAAACGAGAAACAGTTTTCCCGGCGGTATCTTGCCCAGAACCAGTGGCTGGAACAGGCGAGCGTATAGGGATGGTTTTGCGATATTGCTC
Organism: Rhizobiaceae bacterium; assembly: GCA_016764155.1. Classification (GTDB taxonomy): domain Bacteria; phylum Pseudomonadota; class Alphaproteobacteria; order Rhizobiales; family Rhizobiaceae. Next base: position 6,610 of record JAESSK010000206.1, on the reverse strand, counting down.
ATGATTTCCTCACATATTGCAAGACGATCAGATTGAAGAAGGATACGCAGATCACCACGGTGACGAACAAGAGCAGATAGGCAATTGCTGCCGATTGGCCAAGGTCGAGCGTGCGCCATGCAAACAGTGAATGGAGGCTCATGGATTCGGTTGCGATGCCCGGGCCGCCGGACGTCATGATGTTTGGCAGATCGATGATTTTGAAAGCTTCGATCATGCGGATCAGCATGACGGATGCTGCCACCGGCATGATTTGCGGCCATGTGATTTCACGGAATATTTGCCAGCCGGATGCGCCATCGACTTCGGCAGCTTCCGAATGATCGCGCGGCACGTTTTCGCAAGCGGCGAGTAGTATGACGAAGATGAACGGTATCCACTGCCATGAATCGGCGATGATGATGAATGAGCGTGCAGCCCATGCACTGGTTGCCCATGAGAATTCCCCAAGGCCAACCCACTGCCAAACCGGCGAAAATGGTCCTTTGGTGGTATCCGCCAGCATTCTGAATGCATAACCAATGCCAATTGGTGTGATCATCAGGGGAATGAAAAATACGATGCGGAAGAAAGTTTTACCACGGATTTGTTGCGAACAGAGCAGCGCCAAACCGAGCCCGATGCCAAACTGGATGGCACAACCAATGAATACATAAAACAAGGTAACACCAAGGGTGCCGAAACGATTCCCGCTGAGCAAGGTCGCCGCCAGAATGAGAACCAACCCAAACGCCATTGACGCGGTAATTGATCGGCCGACAAACCCGAGTACATTAAATCGTGTGGTACAAAATTTGTAGAGCCACCATAGAATTCCGGCACCTGCCACCAAAATCAACACCCAGCCTATCAGGCTTATTTCGGTGAATTTACCCAGAAAATGATACTGCTCAGAACCAAAAAATTGCTTTTCAAAATTCCTGAAACCGACGAAACGAACGTTATATCCACCGCCGCCCAGACGAACTCGCGAGAATGCCAGAATGAGGGAAGCAACCAGCGGAAAAATGGAAAAAATCAGGATCAACACCACAGCTGGCGTGATNAAAAANGTACCGGCACGCTGGTCAATCCATTCACTAATGGAGACACGGCGCGGCACTGTAGCTGTTGCAATTCCGGCCGAGGCTAGCCCCGGCCGGGTTGCATTATTTTGACNGTCTTTGGTCATTTACAACTGAATTAGTTGGTAACGCCAAGAGACAATTTGTACATTTTGCTCTGACTTTCGCGGCCGAAATCTTCGGTGATTTCTTCCCAACCAGCTTCAATGTTAGCAACGGCTTCTGCAGCCGTAACCTCATCAGCAAGGAAGCGTGCAACCTCACGGTCGAGTATAACGCTGGTATATTGAGAAGCGCCCGGAATGGCTATGTCTGAGGCCATGTTGGGGTTGTTCAGGCTGGCCTTGATCGCGCCGAGATAGTTNTCAGCAAACGCTTTCGAGAAGCCAGCTTTGACCCAATTATCGGTGCTGTCGAGTTGAGANTTNCGNTAAGGGTTATAGCCTGTCCANCCCATGGTCACGTCAACATTNGATTGNNCNGCCTGGTTCATATAGGACAGGAAGTCATAAGCTGCCTGTTTGACCTTGGCGTCTGATTTTGCGTTGATCATGCCTGACCAGCCACCAAATGCTGCAAATGGTGCATAGTTGATGCCATCGATTGCATGGGGACAGATTTCAGCAGTACAGGAAACGAGTTTACCGGTTTTGGTATCAAGAACACGNTCAGAACCCGGCATAATGATTGCNCCGATTTTGCCTTTAATGGCGGCACCGTCTTTATCAATTGAAAGCGGGCCAATATCGCCCCAGTCAATCATCAAAGCACAACGACCGCCAGTAACCAGCGCACGTGTATCACCGATATCGTGGTTCAACTCATCAGGAGGACCGTATTTGCCGGTTTCCTTATAGATGTTGAAGGCTTCGATCCATGCTTCATTGTTGATTTTCGGCTTCATAGTATCAGCATCGAAATAAATGCCTTCGCCNGTGCCTTTGGTTTGTACAAANCCNGCNGCNATAGATTGAACAGCAAAGAATGACTGNGCNTTACGCTTTTTGAAGATNCATGAACCGTAATCCGGCGTGCCGTCACCATTCATNTCTGTGCCATTGGTTGCCTTGGCAATGGCCATATATNCNGCCCAGTTTTTCGGNGGNTTAAGACCNGCTTTTTCCAGCACATCGGTGCGGTAATAAAGCATCTGGAAATCACCATCGATGGTGATCAGATAAGTGCTACCAGCAATTTTCTGGTTATATTCACGGAAATATGGCGCGATGTCGTCCATGTTGATTTTNGTATCTTTGGCCACATAGGGATCAAGGTTTTCAAGCAAACCNCCATCAACCAGTTCCACGCCCCANCCTGATGCGATAACAGCNACATCAATTGAATTGGTACCAGTGGCCCAATCTGTCAGGGTTTTTTGAAACANTTCNGCAAATGGTANTTCATTGACCTTGATGATCGCGCCGGTNGCTGCGGTAAATTCCTTGCCGCGCTCTACCAAACGTTGAGCNATAACGGGACCTGGGCGTGTGAGAATATTGACTGTCAGCCCTTCATATTGAGCCTGTGCAGGCGCGCCCATAGCGAGCANCCCGGCAAGGCCTGCCGCTGCGCCGATAANCGCNCGACCGAAGTAATTGATGGTATTTTTCATTTCCTTCTCCCTTTATAATTAAGCCAATAAATAGAAATTGGCTAGTTCTCCCAAAGGGATGCTATCGCCGGGAAGAGTATGAGTCAAATAGTGAATTTAACTAGTTAAAGGTATTTAGAANNGANNAANTCAAACCTTGTGGCCCATTAAACCGGCGATTAAATTGCGNTGCATNTGGGAAGAACCGGCAGCGATAGTGGCACTTCTGGCATCGCGGTAATGGCGCTGCATCGGGTATTCCATTGAATAGCCAAAGGCGCCAAAAATCTGCATTCCACTATTGGCGACTTCTACATAGGTTTCGGAGGANAATAGTTTTGCCATGGATATTTCCATCAACGCATCTTCGCCGGATGCGACCTTGCTTGCAGCCTGCCACATGAGCGCACGGGCTGCTGCAACACGNGTTTTCATATCGGCTAACATGTGGGCGATGGCCTGATTNCTACCAATGGTGCGGCCAAATTGTGAACGNTCTTTGGCGTAGTTGGAAGCNAGATCNACGACCGCCAGNGAGGCNCCGATGTTNCCNGCGGCNGANGTAATGCGTTCNACTTGCAGGCCGGAAAGNACNCAATCCCAACCGGCATTTTCNCCGCCGACAATTGCATCATCAGGCACCTCAACATTATCAAAATGAATTTCATAAGTACCGGTGGATTTGCGGCCTAACATGTCGAGTTTTTTAATTTCTANACCCGGCGTATCGTTGGGGATAAGAAACAGCGACATNCCNTTNCGCGGNTTNACATCCGGGTCGGTGATGAGGTAGACGTTGAGCAAGGTNTTTTTCACACCTGCGCCCGTGCACCATAATTTATCGCCGGATATCCGCCAGCCATTTTTAGTTTTTACCGCNCGGGTTTTCATGGCGGTAATATCAGACCCTGCATCGGCTTCNGAAATAGATATCGCCATGCGCAGATCGCCTGCAATCAGCTGGGAGAGATATTTTTGTTTCTGCGCNTCGCTTCCTTTGCGCTCAATGTTCAGCCCNCAAAAAANACCGCCAGCATAAGCCATNAAAAAATCNGCACTGGTATAGGCNATTTCTTCGGCNATGATGGCAAGNTCGATGACAGAACCGCCAAGNCCGNCATAGTCGGGTGAAAAAGGCAGGGCCATNAGNCCNGCNTCCGCCCATGCTTTGTGCANATCGTAAGGNTANGNTCCGGCCTGATCATGTTCGGCAACCATTTCAGGAGGNGCGTGCTTATCCATCAGTTTTCGAACGCTGTCGCGCAGCATATGTTGCTCTTCTGAAAAACTGAAATCCATTCTGATCAATNCCCTTTGGAAACCAGCGCATCCAGTGCCAAAGCACCCTCTCCGTCTTTGTAGAGAACCAGCGGGTTGATTTCGATTTCNCCAANTTCTGGATGTTNGGCCATGTAATTCGCCAACTTCTCTAATGCATCCAGTATCGCCGNGACATCCAGNTTNGNNCCNCCACGATATCCATTGAGCAGAGGAAACCCTTTGAGGTTTTTCAAAGCGTCCTCATANCGNTCGCGACCAAGNCCTGCGGGNAACATCTGGAAATCCTGGAACAATTCCGTCCACACGCCTCCAAGACCAAACACCAGCATTGGGCCCCAATNCGGATCACGGCGGATAGAAATTACCATTTCCAGTTCAAAGGGTTCCGCCATTTTTTCTACCAGCATGCCGTCGATTTTTACATTCGGTGCATGGGCGGTGATTGCCGCTTCGATTTCCTGCCACGCACTTGCTAAATCAGCTTCGGTTTTNAAATTGACATGGACGCCNCCCATATCACTCTTATGNGCGATTTCAGCAGCTTGAACTTTTATTACGATTGGATATCCGATTTTTTCGGCAATCTGCTTTGCAGCTTCAAGATCGCTTGCAAGCGANCCTTCNGGCGTCGGAATACCNAAATCGCGNAAAATTTCTTTGCCCAGATGTTCCGCAATAAATTNNGGNTCANCNTTCNAAGCTGCNTGTNGCAAACCTTCAGNATNAAGACNGGGTGCACGTCGNGTTTGCATCANGTGAGAAAATGCTCGCAANGCCCGTTCNGGCGAACGGAAAAATGGNANGCCNNTTCGGGCGATNTCTNCCATGAACTCATCTGACAACGGAACNTTATCNCCNAGAAATGTCAGGGCTACCGGTTTTTTTGCCGNCAATAANACNGGCTTTANCGANNNCCANTTGGCCATGACCTGNGCNGGATTNCCGCCCATCGCNGCGACCAGCANGCCGTCCANNTTATCGTCATCAAGCATTAATTGCGCCGTNNCGCCGAACAGNTTTGGNTGGCTCATNCCNGCNGCNGTGATATCGAGCGGATTATCGACGCCTGCGAAATCAGGCAATACTGCTGCNANNTTTTTNGTGGTTTCNGNCCCAAGCAATGGCAGAGGCAAATCAAGATCATCGCAAAAATCTAGCGCAAATCCCCGCACAGCACCGGAATTGGTCATAATGCCAAGACCANCAATATTGGTATGACCATAGCGGTGGCGCAGGGTGATNGTNTCAAATAACTCGTCGAAACTTTCGACAACGCTGACGCCNAATTCTGAAACCATCGCCTTCATGGCTGCNTANTTGCCAGCCATTGCGCCGGTATGGGATTTCGCTGCTTCCTTCGAACGCTCACTGCGTCCGGGGTGCATGAGGACGACGGATTTACCTAAATCCCATGCGCGTTCGGCAAATTGCAGGAAGGCTTTGGCGTTTGGTATCTGCTCCACGAAGACAGCAAAGGATGTTATGTTTTCATCTTCGACAAGCTGACCCAGAATGTCGATGGTAGAGAGTGAAGCTTCGTTGCCGGTGGAAATGGAATGGGAAATTGCCAGGCCTCGGGACACCAATGCTTGTCTGATATTGCCGCTCATGGCACCGCTTTGAGCGAGGATTGCGACGCCCTTGCCCTCGCAACCGTGAGGCAAAACCCGTTCAAAAGTGAGAGGTGCGGAAGCTTTAAAATTTGTAAAACCGAGACAGTTCGGGCCTAGCANNGCCATGCCNGCTTCATTGGCAATNGCNGCNATTTCGTCTTGTTCCTTGCGACCTTCATCGCCCAATTCGCTNAAGCCNGCNGCAAANANCACAACACCGCCAACGCCCATTTTTGCGCAAGCGATGACAGATTGNTTTACCGCGCCAACCGGAACGATCAATACAACAGCATCNACGCCGTGAGGNANATCCTCGATGGATTTGAGGCATTGGCGNNCNCCNATGCTNTCCCGGCTGCGGCTNACCAGATGCAGACTGCCCGGAAANTCGAANGCATCGAAATTAGCCAAAACATTNGCCCCGGGAGACATGGGNTTATCGGATGCGCCGACGATGCNTACTGATTTTGGCGCCAGCAGGCGGGCAATATTCTCAGCGCTTGCGGTCATAGGCTTCCAGCCCCGGTTTATAGGTTTTTTCGTCAAGAAACTGGTTCATACCGGCTTTTGCTCCGCGCTCAGGATCACGCATGGTGGTTGAATCCGATTTTGCCATCAAATATTCAAGAGCTGAATCCCAGCCCATGTTACGCACATGATGATAGGCGGTTTTTGCGCCGCGTAAAACATGGGGATTTTTTTGACGTAAAACATTGGCAAGCTTTGTTGTCTCTGCCCTCAGATCGGAGGCTGGTACAGATTTGTTGACCAATCCCAACTCCTGCGCCCGCGCGCCCTTAAAAGTCTCGCCGGTCATGATATAATACATGGCGTCGCGCTGGTTCATCACCATGGAAACGGATTTCGTCACGATGCCAGCGGGGATGATACCCCAGTTAATTTCTGATAGTCCAAACTCCGCATCGTCGGAGCAAATCGCCAGATCGCAGCCGATCAACACCTGAAACGCACCACCAAAACACCAGCCATTAACCATGGCAATGGTGGGTTTCGGATAATACATCATACGCCGCCATTGCCACGCGGCATTGGAACGGTAA
>JAESSK010000205.1 GCA_016764155.1 Rhizobiaceae bacterium | reverse complement strand
GACCTGGCCTGCGGGATATCCTGATCAACACCGAGGCCTCTTTCATAGTGAAAGGCCAATTGCATCGAGGCTTTTTTATAATTCCACTGCAATGCCTTTTTAAACCATTGTACAGCAACGGTGTTGCAATCAGGTCCGTGAGACAGCTGGAATAATCGACCCAGACCGTAAGCGGTTTCGCCGCGATAAGAAAATCCATACTGNACCGCTTGTAGAGANATTNGACGNGCCTTTTNCAGATCNGGCCGCACTCCCCAACCACGCGCATATGCCTTTGCTGTATAAAACATCGCATCGGGATGCCCCAGCTCGGCAAATCTTTCAAAAATCGAAAATGCCTCTTCAAGCTTGCCAAGCTTTTGTAATGCGCGCGCTTGCGAAAGAGCTTCATTGACAAACGGGTTCACTGGCGCGCTTTTAGACGGATCGTCCGAATNATTGATACGCGNAACAAGAACAACGATCACAACAACCAGTATCAACATCATGGCAGTGATCGTTTTTGTGATGTTACCCACGACGCGCCCTCCAAATACGACAGGACTGTCCTTCAATCACCTCCATAAAATCATCAGAGATTTTATTGGAAACATCTTTTGGAGTGACCGGGCAGATGATGTCTTTGCGNCGTTTTCTCGCCTTCGCNACAATCTTCTTTTCTGTACTGACAAGTTGTACAATCTCGCCAACGATCAGCCGAGATGCCTTGTAGTTAAAATGATAAGCGTCGGAGAACCGCGTAAGGTCGCGGGTGAAAGAGTTGTCAAAATCTAAATCAACCACATCCCCCAGACCAACCAGGCGTTTGCGAAAATTATGATTTAGTGCGCCATAACCAAACTCAACCACCCGATTTTGCATTTCAGAAATGGTAGGCGGTATGATGAATATCAATTTCACATTATTCGCTTTTGACCACTTGGAGATATCCACCAAATAGTCCCAACTTTTCTCAGAAAATTTGAATGAACGCCAATCAGATCTCGCGTTTTTGGATATTTGCCGAGCGAACTTTCCAGTCAATTTACGGTCAATTTCAATCGGCAACCAAAGCCTACGCCAAATACCCAGATCACGCGCAAAATGNATATCGTGAGCAACAGCTAATGCAGGATGGACAGATGCTGCCACGTTATCTGGCAGCATGCAGGTTTCACAAAAATTTGGATCGAGCANNTTACTCAGTGGCAGCCGTTTTTTTTTTGGTACGCCCTGCGCATACACATAGGGAGCAATCCCAAGATCAACAAGTTTTGAAATTCGAGGTCCAAACTCTCTTTCCAAAATCTCAGCGCCAACGCGTGAAACAAACCAGTTTGAATAGTATTTCAAAGGGTTTTGGCTCAGCCTGATTGCNTCAGGAACCCGGTTCAANCCNCCCCTATCGTTCTGGCGCATGCTTCTAAGCTGAATTCCGATAACCAGCGACTTCAGGTTTTTATTACTTTTCACAAATTGAAAAGTGTCATAGATCTCGCGAACGGTCGCGCCACCATAGCCAAAATTATACGCTTTATTATGGCCAAATCCCTGCCAGTACTTATCCCGCAGCGAGCGTGCACGGCTATCTCCGAGAATAATTACTTCATGTGTGTTTTTGGGATAATGGGTAATCTTCCAAAGCGGATAATGGGCCTTCTCACTGACTTTTTTCTTATCAAAGCCAGCGTTTACAACATTATTCATCTCATATGGATCAACCACATAATTAAATACAAATGGCAGCAAGCCCATGAAAAANGTTGCNACAATCATGAAACAGCAAAATCGCGTTGTTTCGCAAGCTATGTATTTATTAGTGCCGGCCATTCATCCATCTCCTTGGTTTCTAAACAGAAAGAAACGCAAGAAGCAGGCCAGCTTTTTCAGATAAAAAAACGTTTAATTACAAATGGTTATGAAAGCTCTTAGAATCAAATTCTCAGGCATTTGCAGAATGACAATCATATTGAAACTCAAATCACACAAATCCCAATGCATGGGCGACCAGCGTCATTGAAGGAAATCCAACCATGCCTGAATAATGCAAGGTGACAAGCACAAGCACAATAACGGCGATCAGCGTGCACCAGTTGGCCATGCCATTGCGCGCAGCTTCCACAATTGCGTTGTCATCAGAGGATGAAACCTGATTGCCGCGGTTGGACCATTTCTGCTTTGAAAGCCTGAAAATACAATAAACCTTCACCGCCGCATTAATCAGCTGGTTGAGATATAAAATCCACGGATAGGCCATCTCGATCTTTCGTGAATATCGAAACAGGAATAATGAAAGCAACATCCGGCTGAGCGCGATAAAGATCAGATAGGAAAGGAAATAGGCAGGCCCGACAATCAGCGTTCCAAATATAGCTNACACGGGGCTAAACAGCATCGTCCACATCGAAAGGCGTTGATCGATCAAGCACCACCAGATGAAAAACGGCATTTTCCTCGGACCAAGTGCTATTGCCCGTGCCCCATTGCGCAACATATTGCCCGACCAGCGCCGAAAGTTCTGCACCATGCGGTCCATGCCAGAACCGTCGATCACTTCCACCGTGTAACCCAGTGCATCGGGGATATAGAGCATTTTGACATTGTGCTTGAGCATATAATACCAGGTGCTTTTATCGTCGCCTGAGAGAAAACGAAAATCCCCCCATAGCCAGTGATTCAAGTGATCNGCTTCCAACAGGCGGATAAACTCGAGCTTGCGCAAATGCGACGCTCGAAAAACAGACATGCGCCCGGTGAGTGTCAAAACACGCCCGGAGAGCGCATGGGATTGCATGGCAAGGCGGCGTTGGGAGAAACGCATCTTCAGCCATATCTCTACCCAGCGCGGCCCAATACAGATCACCTCCTCATCTGTGGTGCAGGCTTGCAACTCTGGATACAATTGGAATAGAGGCATACAGCGCCCAACAGCGCCCTCGGCTAAAATGAAATCACCATCCATAAAAACAACCAGATCGTCATTGCCGACGCCTGCACGACACATGGCGCGTAAAACCAAGCCGATTGCTGCACGTTTACCCTCAACATTTTGCCGAATGATCCGCAAGGTAACATCAAGATCAGCCGCTTCTCGGCGAACAAAATCAGATGCGATATCTTCATCAAACCGNTCTGCCGANCCCAGCCATATNGTNCCGGGGACGCCAGCATTNCGNATTTCCAACAGGATCGAACGGATCACCTTTTCCGTGATATCACGATGCTCCTTATAGGTCGTCATCATGAAATGCATATGCGGTGGNCGCCAACCATCCTCCCAGATTTNCTGACCCTTTTTTCGCAATTTCGGATAAACAAAATGGCCGTAAATAAAGGCACGCACTGCATGGGTGAACCACCAGCTATAACGCCAGATACCCAGCGAACCGATGACAAAAGTTATTTCCCTCACGCCCGGATCCCAGAGCCGGTTCGGCAACAACATGATTGCCAGATAGCAACTACACAAATAGAAGCTGATCTTGAGAATCGCCCAAAAGTTCCATTTTTCAAACCCTCTCGGCCAAACACTTGGGTCGTCCACAAAGGAACGACGATCAGATTGTTTTATCTGNTTCAAATCTCTGTTCCTTNTTACCTCTGACANACCCCTTGATTCTGGCCCAAATATCATTTGTCTCACGTCGGTCAAAAATAACGACCACGGGAAGCCCTGCCCTGATTTGAGCCGCCTCGACNCCCNCGACCTGCAAGTCCAAAATNACGGCTGCCGTACGGTCTTTTTCCTCGCGCCAGACGAACTGGGTTGAATTTTTGTTTAGATACAATGAAGAACGGTCAATCTTGCTTACCCGCGCCGTTATATGCCTATTCAACGCGGGAATAAAAACTTTGGCCTCATCATATAAGCCAACTTCCAATATCTCTTTTTGATTAAGGTAGGCAGTGACTGTGGTCGCATTATCGCGTTCCAACAGCAGTAAAGGCTCGTTGCGAGATGCGTTGGAAAACGACGTTTTATATAAAGAGACAATACGCCCGTCAAAA
>JAESSK010000204.1 GCA_016764155.1 Rhizobiaceae bacterium | reverse complement strand
CCCACCCGAAAGCATCAGCACCGGTTTTTCAAACGGTTGATCTATCGTCAGAATTTCCCGCGCCATCGCGCCGTGCATACGGGCAATTTCGCGAGTTTCACCTTCAACGGAATCAGAAAGGATCACAGCCGGAACACCCTTTTCCCTAGAAAGCTCCGCCGCGGCCAGCAAGGACACCCGCGCAGAAGCAATAATATGATACTCGTTACGGCTAAGCTTGGCATCATCTGGGCGCGGAGCATCCGAGGCATCCCGGTTCAAATGAGCAATGATTGATTGCGGCAGTTCCATCTTATATCGCGCCACAATATCGCGGGCTTCGGACAATGTCCCCATATCAGGCACCGTTGGACCCGAAGCCACATGAGCCGGATTATCGCCCGGAATATCAGATACAATCAGCGATAACACTTTCGCGGGATACGCCCGCATCGCAAGCCGTCCACCCTTAATGCGCGAAATTTGTTTGCGCACGCAGTTCATAGCCGAGATGGGCGCACCGGAAGCAAGCAACACTTCGTTCAGGGCAATTTCATCTTCCAGACTCACGCCTTCAGGCGGCGCAGGCAGAAGCGCAGACCCCCCACCGGAAATCATAGCAATCACGAGATCATCTTCGCTGAGATTTGAAACCGTTTGCAAAATTCTATTCGAAGCAATCAAGCCGGCAGCATCGGGAACCGGATGGGAAGCCTCGATGATTTCCACATTGCGGCATGCCACGCCGAAGCCATAGCGCGTTACCACAAGCCCCTCGACAGTACCGTGACCAGCTTCTTCCCAGGCATTTTCAAACGCTGCCGCAATTTGCGCTGAAGCCTTACCCGCACCCACAATGATCAATCGCCCCTTGGGTGGCGCAGGCAAAAATGTTGCAATATTGCGCGCCGGATCAGCAGCATCCACAGCAGCTTCAAACAGGCTTTGTAAAAATACTTTTGGGTTTTCCATTTAATTCCTGTTTTTCACATTCATCGAAATCAGATGAGAAAGAATGAACAAGCCAAGTGCTGCCACAACGATTGACGGCCCGGTTGGCGTATCGAATTCATAAGATGAAAACAAACCACCACATACCGCCACGACACCAATCAGTGAAGCCGCAATGGCCATTTGTTCTGGTGAAGTGATCAACCGTCGTGCCGTTGCTGCCGGGATAATCAACAAGGATGTAATCAACAATATGCCGACTATCTTGATCGCAATCGCAATCAATAACGCCATCAAAATAAGGAAACCAGCCTGCGCAATTTCAGGTTTCATACCCTCAGCAATCGCCATTTCCTCATTGACTGTCGCAGCCAATAGGGATCGCCACAACCAGATGATACCAACCAGTATCAAGGCACCCGCACTGTAAATCACCATCAAATCAAACTTGGTGACCGAAAGAATATCGCCGGTTAAAAGATGCATTAAATCAAAATTCAGCGAAGTCATCAGCGCCATGATCACCAGCCCGATGGCCAGCGTCGAGTGTGATAGCACCCCCAGCAACGCGTCGCGCGGTAATCGTCCATCGCGTTCAAGAAACAACAATAGTAGTGCAATCCCGACGCCAACAATCAGCACACCAAGTTCGATATTTATTCCGAAAAAATAGCCCAGAGCCACGCCGAGCAATGCCGAATGCGCCATGGTGTCGCCGGAATAGGCCATGCGCCGCCATACAACAAAACAACCCAGCGGCCCTGCAATGATCGCAATCCCGATACCGGCCAATAGCGCACGGACAAAAAAATCATCAATCATGGTGGTGTCCGTCATCTGGGTGACAGTGATCGGTGATCGAACCGTCCGAATGTTTTACTTTGCCATCGGGCAAATGGGTGTGGTCGTGATGATGCTGATAAACAGCTAGCCCTTCAACGGCACGAGCACCGAATAATTCGCGATATTCAGCGCTCTCGCTCACCGCCTGCGGACTGCCGGTACAACAAACATGCCCGTTGAGACAGACCACCGTATCCGTTTCAGCCATCACCAAATGCAAATCATGGGAGATCAGCAAGACGCCACATTGGGTCTGGTTCCTAATATCTTTGATCAGATCGTAAAGCGCAATCTCACCGGAAAAATCGACACCCTGCGCCGGTTCATCCAACACTAATAAATCCGGCTTGCGCAACATCGCCCGTGCCATCATCACACGCTGGAATTCACCACCGGAGAGCGATTGCACCCTCGAGCTGACATGTTCGGAAGCACCGACCATCTCCAGCGCTTCTGCAATATCATTCTTGCTATGACGCGCAGTCAAATTTAGCAGTCGCGTTACCGTCAGTGGCAGCATGGATTCAATTTCGAATTTCTGCGGCACGTAGCCAACACGCAATCCGGGATCACGCTCTACACTGCCCTCATCCGGCTTGATAATGCCCAAAGCGACCTTCGCCGTGGTGCTTTTACCGGAACCATTTGGCCCGACCAGCGTCACAATTTCGCCGCGCCGAACGTTGATATCAATGCCACGAACAAGCCAACGCCCATCGCGGTTCACCCCCACATTATGCAAGGCTACCAGTGACTGGCCATCGCTATTGGGTGAAGGAGCAGTTATTGACAATCGGCCAACTTTCAGATCATGAGTGGGATTATTAGATAGCACAATTCGCCTCCATCACCAGCACAAAGCGTGCACAACAATAGTGATTAAAAGAAGTGATCCCAAGAATTCTTCAACACGTCCTCTTAGCTGCAGCCATTGTGTTCTCGCTAACCTACAGCAACGCGGCAGCTGAGAACATCAGCGTATCCACAAAACCGCTCCACGCTTTGGTAGCGAGCATCGCAGGAAAACAGACGCCGCCTGTCCTGATCATCGATGGCATCACATCCATTCACCACATGAGCCTGAAACCCTCGATCATTCGCAAGCTTCATAAGGCAAAAACAGTTATCTGGATGGGTGCCGATATCGAACCCTATATCGAGAATTCACTGAAAGCCGTTCCAACCAAAACAGTGCTTCATGACCTCAGTTCCCACTTGATCAGCCCTGACATCCACTGGTGGACGAATCCCCAACAGGCCATCCTATTGATCAAACCGCTGACCGACATAATAATCGAGAGTGATCCGGAAAATCGATCTGAATATCGCTCCAATGCAACAATGCTCATCCAGCGCCTCAACGAAATGCGATCAGAGATTAGAAACTCCCTTGCGCGATTTTCGCACACCCGTTTTTTGACCCTCCACAACGCCTATGATGGCTTCAATTCGAGCTTTGGTTTAACGGGGGGAAAGGCAATCGAACACAACGGTACGGTCGGTGTAAAAACCATCGCTGGCCTGCGCAAAGAACTCCTGCAAACCAACATCCCATGTGTATTTGGGGAGGCCGGAGAAAATTCCGCCATTTTGAATGCCCTACTTGAGGGCACGAATACCCGAACAGGTACATTGGATGCAATGGGAAATAATCTGGCGGCAGGCCCTCAGTTTTACGAAAACCTCATCCGCCAGATCGCTGATACTTATCTCACCTGCTTTAGCGCAAAATAGCGCTTCCCAAAGCCCTATGGGATCAGCAGGGTTGAACCAACTGTTGCACGACCTTCAAGAGCATCATGGGCTTTGGCTGCATCTTTCAATGCAAATCTCTGACCAATGGTAATATTGATGGTGCCACTTTCGACCNTGCCAANCAGCGCTTTGCAATTTTCAGCAAATGCTTCCGGCGTATCGATATAGGTGAACAAGGTTGGGCGGCAAACATAAAGCGCGCCCTTGGCTGCCAGAATACCAAGATTAGGCACAGCAACCGGACCGGTAGCATTACCGAATGAAACCATCATGCCGCGTTTTTTGAGACAATCTAGCGATTGTTCGAACGTATCTTTACCAAGGCTGTCATAAACCACATCAACGCCCTTACCACCGGTGATTTCTTTCACCCTCTCGACAAAATCTTCGTCGCGATAAAGGATTGTGTGATCACAACCATTGGCTTTTGCCAGCTCTGCTTTTTCAGGAGAACCAACGGTGCCAATAACGGTCGCACCAAGTTGCTTGGCCCACTGACATGTGATCAGCCCAACACCACCTGCNGCGGCGTGGAACAAAATTGTATCGCCCTTTTTAACCGCATAAGTGAGGAACAATAGATAATGCGCGGTCAAACCCTTGAGCATGATTGAAGCGCCGATTTCATCGGAGATACCATCCGGCAGTTTCGCAAGAAATCCTGAATCCGCGATCAGCTCTTCAGCATACGTGCCCATCANNCTGCAATAAGCGACCCGGTCACCAACGGCTACATTGGTNACCCCTTCGCCTAATTCCATAANAATTCCAGCACCCTCTTTACCCGGGATGAACGGTGTCTCATTGGGATAGAGACCGGTACGGAAATAAACGTCGATGAAATTCAGGCCAATAGCGGTACTTTTAATGCGCACCTGACCTGGACCAGGTGTGCCAACTGGTCTTTCAACCCATGCAAGAACATCGGACCCGCCATGTTCGGTAACTTCAATTGCGTGCGTCATTTTATTTTCCCCTCAGATAATTGGATGAATAATTGATAACTTGATAAGTATTTTTCATAGCGCAAGCAAGTGCAAGCGGATATTTTACATCGCGTCGTTAGAAGCTTTGCGGATAGCAGCGATATTCTGCGCGTAATTGCTTTGATTGCCGTCTTTGAATACAGCGGAACCAGCCACCAGAATATTCGCTCCTGCAGCAGCAACCAGAGGTGCCGTTTCTGTTGTAATGCCACCATCGATCTCGATGTCGATAGGCCGGTCCCCGATCATCGCTTTAATCTTGCGAACTTTTTCGACTACCGGTTCTATAAATTTCTGGCCGCCAAAGCCCGGGTTCACGGTCATCAACAAAACAAGATCGAGCCGGTCGAGTACATATTCAATCACATTTTCCGGCGTCGAAGGATTAAGCGAGACACCGGCCTTTTTCCCCAGCGCCTTAATGGCCTGTAAGGAGCGATCCAGATGCGGTCCGGCTTCGGCATGAACCGTAATGATATCACAACCGGCATCAGCAAAAGCTGCCAGATATGCATCTGTCGGCGCGATCATCAAATGGCAATCAAACACTTTATCGGTGCGANCACGAATAGATTTAATCACCTGCGGGCCAAAGGTAATATTGGGCACAAAATGCCCATCCATCACATCAAGGTGTATCCAGTCCGCTCCGGCTTCGACTATGGCTTCGACCTCGTCCCCAAGTTTCGAAAAATCGGCAGAAAGGATAGAAGGCGCAATGATCGTGGATGCAGTCATGGAATATACCAAGTTAGGTTAGAGCTATTATCATTGGAGTTTTGGGTTACACCACCGCCAAAAGCAAGGACTGAACGGGAGTGATGCGAATATAGGGTGGAAAACCATCGGTGTTTTCCCTATAACACAAAAATTAGAACCCACTTTTTTTGAAAAAGCGATCATGTACATTTTAGACGAAGTAATTTCAGTCTCCCGCGAACTTTGCCTTGAAGGCGGAGAAGTCGCCATGCATTATTATGAAAACTTAGAAAAAGTCATGACAAAGGCCGATAGCAGTCCGCTCACGGATGCTGATTTGGCCATCGATGAAATCATAGTCAGTGGCCTGCAAAGAGCCTTCCCCAAAATTCCAATCGTCACGGAAGAACGCGCAGTCAACCACACAACCAACCATTCAAAAGGGACCTTCTTTCTAGTCGACCCAATTGATGGTACCCGAGAATTTATTAATAAAAGCAAAGAGTTCACCATCAATATCGCCTTGATTGAAGATGGAAACCCTGTCGCCGGCATGGTCTATGCACCGGCATTAAAACGTCTTTTCTGGGGCGCAAAAAATCTGGGCTCATTTGAAGAAACCAATCAAGGTTCGCCCAAGCCTTTAGCGGTTCGCGATACCGATAGTGACGCCTTAATTGTGGTTGCCAGCCGTTCTCATCTCAATCCGGAAACCGAAGCTTTTATCGCGAAAAATAAGGTAGCCAGCGTCAAGAATGCCGGTTCTTCCCTGAAGTTTTGCCTGATTGCAGCAGGCGAAGCAGACATATATCCACGCTTTGGACCAACCATGGAATGGGATATTGCAGCAGGTCACGCGGTTTTGGCGGGTGCGGGAGGCGTTGTACACACAATTGATGGCGCCCCTATCAGCTATGGTCAGGAGCACTATAAAAGCCCCTTATTCATCGCAAGAACAGGCTCTGCCAAATATTTTTGATTGATTTTTTGGTAATCAAACGTCTATTTTCTTTGATAATAACTTCGATTTAGTCCGATAACCCACAAAAGCCAGATGATAAATTACGAACGTCATATAAGAAACGCACTTTCACGATTGGATACGCCGGATACCGGCTTGCGGCTGCGCGTCTATCGTTCGGCAATGCAGGCTTTTGAAAACAAGTTCGGCAGCGACACCACCGGCGAGACCGGAGAACAACGCAACCTTTTGGCCGATGCAATCCAGCTGATCGAAGCAGAATACCGCACCGAAAATTAAAAACGGAATTTTCTAAGCTGCGTGAGGCACTTCTGCGGCGTCTCTAGCATCCACCATCACCACTTCCTGATAACCGCGATTTGCGAGCTCACCTTCCAATATCAGACTGCTTTGCACATCGTTGCCAAGGGTATTCACCACCACAACAGTATCCGCCCGCGCAATTGGATAGATGCCATCGGCTGATGTTCCACCACAATCAATAATCACAAAATCAAAAATCTTGGAAAGCCCATCGAGCAATTGGGAAAGGTGTTGCACCCCCTGCCCTTCATCGCTCGATAATTTCTGCCCCGCAGGAATNATCTGCACAGTCGAACCACGATCACTATAGGTAACTTCAGTCAGTTCCGCAGAACCGTTAATCACATCACCAAGCCCCGGCAAATCGACCCTGCCCAACATTTTTGATGTGGCTTCCAGACCGGCAGCAAGATCGACAAGCGCAACCCTCCTACCGTTCAAAGCAAGATTACGCGCAAATTTCCAACCGATTGAAGAAACGGGATGTTCGCTCGCAGTCATCATCACGACCCGCGCCTGCCCCAATATATTAAGNACCTGAGCGACATTTTCTTCGGAATAGACCAAAGGCTCTTCNGAACCGCTATCCTTTTCAGCGGTATCATTGTCAGCGATTGGCGCTGTCATTTCTTGCTGAACGGCNTCAGGTTTGACCAACGCTTTCCCACTGACNAANGCCCAAGCGAGAATACCCATAACACTTAAAATAAAGGCNGCAACCGAACCGGCAATTGTATAGGGAATAATCTTTGGGAAATAAGGTTTCAGTGGCAGGCTGGCCTTGGATATCACCCTCGCATTTACCGGCACATATTGATTGTTTTGACGGCTTGCAGCCTCGCGAAACTGCTTGAGATAGGCTTGCAACAATTCGCGCTCGGCAGTCGCCTCACGCTCCAATGCGCGCAAGCCCACTTCTGCCTCACCTACCCTTGAAGATTCAGATTTCAGCCGGTTCATTTCACGGCGTANTTCTGATTCTTTTTCTTTGGTAAATTCAACATTATCTTCCAGCCCGGTGAGAATATTCCTCGCAGCAGTTACAATCTGGCGGTCGACATTTGCCAATTGAGATTGCAGCGCTTTTAATCTTGGATGGTTAGGAAGCAGACTAATCGACAATTGTGATCTCTGCGCACTCAGNGTTTGTTTGGTCTGGCGAAGCCGTTGAACNGTAACNGAATTTTCTACTTCCGGTATNGATTCGAGCGATGACCCNCTCTTNAGCGCCTTGCNCATGGAAGCGGCCCGCGCCTGAGCAGACGAACGTTCTGCACGCAGCCGGGTCAGTTCGGTGGATATTTCGGACAATTGCTGGGTCGCCAAGAACCCGCTATTATTGCCATCAAGAATATCGGAATTGGCCCTAAACGCCGCGACTTTTTCTTCGGCTTTGCGAACCCTTTCGCGTAAACCGTCAATCTCTGGACCAAGCCACTGGGTTGCATCCTGTGTTGCCGAAAGGCTCGCATCCTTCTGCAACTTCAAAAATTCAGCCATAATTTCATTGGGCACAGCTTCCGCTGTTTTAGGATCCTTGGAAGAAAACTCAACCACAATCACCCGNGAATTGACGACCGAGAAGATCGTCAAATTCTTNTTGAACTTCTCCAACAGTTTGGCTTCCGGAGGTACACCATTGTTGCGCTTGCCAAGNCCAATCGCAGCCAAAATATCAGAGGCCAGCGAAGTTTCGCTTTCGCCGGAATATTCACTCTTTTCAGACANACCAAGTTTCTTGATCACCGCCAGCGTGATGGTATCGGAACCGACCACTTCNACCTGACTGCCAATNGCTTCCTTATCGTATAATTCAGAACGCCCTCTTGTATTATCGGCACGNGTAAACACNGTCTCGCGGTTTTCAATTAATACGCGGGAACTGGATTTGTAGAGCGGAGATAGCGCAGAAAAAATCAGGAAAAGCAGCACACCCGTTGCACAGGTTATGATAAATATCGTGAATTTTTTCCGCCACACCTCCTGCAACAATCCATGGATGTCGATATCAACATCTTCTGGCTGGTATTGCTGGGCTGACATCATTGACTCCTGCGGGATCAAAATTATTTGNGAATATGAAGAGAAAATGAAGGATTAAGGTAACTAAGTTGTTAATTCTCGAACAATCAGGCGCTATTTTAGGTAAATATCNCAGCCACCTAACCTGCCACAGATATGCAGAGCCAAATTCGATTGAAAAATGCCATCATTCTCCATAATATTTACCGTCTATTAACCTAGATAATTCATCTTTTNGTAACCATTACCCTGCGGGGAAACCCTCGCTTAAAATCAACCTTGACCAATTAAGAACCGATGATGCTGACCGCAGAAATCCCTCTAATCGAAGCAAGGGGCGAAAAGCCAATCAGACCCGGTTCCGGGTTCGCCCGTCATTTGCAAAATGTGATGATTGGAATAATCATTTTTCTGGGCGGTTTCGTGATCTTCGAACCTGCCCCTTACGAACTTGTTCTCATCATCACGCTGGTGGTTTGGTTCATCCTGGGTCTGCGCCTTCCCCGTGCGATATTTCCGTTGTTGATCTTGTTTTCAATATTCAACACCGGCGGAATCATATCCAGCTTTCAAATGGTCGATCATAAGAGCGGTTTCACCTATGTGGCCGTTTCCTATTTCTTGGCGCTGACATCCGTCTTTTTCGCCATCATCATTGCCAACGATGAAAAACGGCTGCCCATGATCTTCAAGGTCTACGTGGCCTCTGCCGTTATATCTACCATGCTCGGGCTANTGGGTTATTTCAATGTTTCAGGTTTTANCATGTTCACCAAATTTGACCGTGCCGCAGGTGCCTTTCAGGATCCAAATGTATTTGGCCCATTCCTCACAGCACCCATTCTCTATCTGATTTACCGCNTGTTAAATGCGACCTTAAAAAGCGTCATCCCGATCGCGGCCCTGCTGGCCATATTGGCGCTTGGGCTCTTTCTGGCCTTTTCCCGTGCAGCATGGGGTCTCACAGCCTTCAGCCTTCTCATGTTTTACGCTCTGCTCTTCATCAATGAACAGCGCGCACGCATAAGGTTAAAATACATCGTTCTGGCGGTTGCAGGCTTCGTTGCACTGATCTTCATTTTTCTCGGCCTGTTGCAAATTGATGCAATCGGCAAACTGTTTTTAGAGCGCGCAAAAGTGGTGCAGGATTACGACGGCGGAACAATGGGAAGATTTGAACGCCACGCATTAGGCTTCAAAATGGCACTGGAAAATCCATGGGGTATCGGACCACTGGTTTTCCCTAAATACTTCATCGAGGACACCCATAATATCTTCCTAAAATCCCTGATGGCCTATGGCTGGATCGGGTTTATTTCATGGCTCACCATGATGTTCTGGACATTGATAGCAGGTTTCAAACTGCTATTCCGCCCGCGCCCATGGCAGGTTTATCACCAGATCGCCTATGTGATTTTCGTCGGTCATTGCTTTGTCGGCATCGTAATTGACACAGACCATTGGCGTCATTTCTACCTGATGATCGGAATAATCTGGGCTTGCATCCTGTTGGAAAAGAAATGGCAGGCAAAAAAGCGTGTGCAAAATACACACGCCCCAATTCGCACTGCCCGGTCCGCAGAATTCTAAATCTATTTTAGAAGTTCNGCGAGACGTCTTTGNGACCGGCACTACATGAAGCGATATAAAGCCCCTGCTCCCGTGATAGACGGGACTGAGATCGCAGGCCNATATTGCCGCGGATGACGTTGTCATAAGCAATAAGTTCCGGNGCAAGGCTTCCTTTGGCCTTNGCACGCCATGCTTTTTCTACTGCAAATATGCCTTCGGCTTTTTCAATCTGAGCCAATGCTTTTTCTTTGTTCGGCTTCCTAGATTTAAGCGCACGACGGGCTTTGCCAATTGCAGACTTCAGCTTATTGGTTCCAGCNACAGTNCCNANAATAGAAGAAAATTCAGCTAATGGCACAACCATGTCAGCCGGTTCACTCGCCATAATCTTCGCTTTAAGCCCAAATAACTCAGCTTCNAGTGCATCCAGTTTCTCTGTATCNTTCAACATCGCAAGAACCGTTTTCAATGGCTCATAAGCCTCATCCACGGTATTTCGATAANTCAAACGGGCTTTCTGCTCGGCTTTGATTAATACGGTATATGCCTCAAACGTATCATCCCAACCATCTGGGATCATAGCTTTAAGCCTCACAATCTCAGCTTCATTGGCTTCAACTTTGGTCCCAAGTCGAGCCTTTTCTGGACCATCAGAATCTTCACGAAGCCTGCGAATGCGTGTTTGAAAGTCATTATTCAATGCGTTCAACTTGAATACGGCGAGCTGCAAACTACGCACCTCATCATGAATCGGACGATATGCTTCGGACGCAACAACCACTGCCTGTTCAGCAGTTAAAGCCTTCGTCAAAAGTTCCATACCGCTATCAGCAAGAACAAAACTTCCTGCCAGATCCTTCTGCATTTTCTTAGGCAGCGTAGATAAATCCAGCCCCTTCGCTTTAGAAATTGCCAATGAAATTGCCGTACCATTTTCAGAATAGTATTCGTTCAGCATATTTTCCACACAATATTGCAATTTCGGATTGCGTGGCGGCGGAGCNGTTTCGGAAAGAAGTGCNACCCTGTTTGGCAGATAATTTACCAGTGCCGGGAAAGCACCCACAATACCCAGTGCCAGCAATTGCAAGGCGATGAAGGCAACAACACCACGGTACATTTGAATGGTCTTCACAGTCGCCGGAGCAACCCCTCGCAGATAGAANAGCGCAAANCCAANTGGTGGTGTCAGGAATGAAGTTTGAATGTTCAATCCGATCATCACACCAAGCCAAACCGCTGTAATATTAGCAGATGGATCAGCCAACAAAATCGGTGCCACAATNGGAACCACNACCACGGCAATTTCAATGAAATCGAGGAAGAAACCGAGGATGAAAATCACCCCCATCACAACAATAAACTTGGACCAGAAACCACCAGGGATCGTTTCAAGGAAATGCCGCACCAACTCTTCTCCGCCAAAAGCNCGGAAGGCAGCTGTCAGCATGGCTGCACCAAGCAGGATGATGAAAACAAGGGACGTGGTCTTCGCGGTCTCAATCATCACACCTTGTAGGGTATTCTCGATTTTCAACGCACGCCAGCCGCTCCAAATCAGGGAAATCGTCAGCCCTATTGTGGCAATGGCTGCCAATGTAATCCCTAAGAAGTCGTGTGAAGTTGTTGCGCTTTTGATATTGGTATCGAAATTAGCAAGAACCGCAACGATAGAAAGCAGGGATGTAATGGCCAGTATTGCAGGCCAGTACGTGCTACGTTTCCCCTCGTGCAANCGATANCCCGCCATCACCAACGCACCNGCAGCACCAATAGCACCAGCCTGATTAACGGTAGCAATACCACCTATNATTGATCNTAAAACAAGGAAGATCAAAGACAATGGAGGGATCAGGGCAAGCAAAACCTTACCAAGAAATTTCCTGTCATAATTTCCAGAAAATGGAATTGCAGGAGCAGCGCTCGGTTTAAAAAACGCATAAATCAGGATGAAGGCCATATAGAGCAAAACCAGCAAAATACCCGGCACGAATGCGCCCAGAAACATTTCACCGGCACTGGTAGAACCAACAGCAAAATCGCTCGGCATGGATAATTCACCAGTGGATGCCTTATGCAAAGCTTTGCGCATAGTGCCAGCTTTATCCGATGCGCTCGATAATTGGTCAGCCAGAATAATCAANACGATGGATGGTGGAATGATCTGCCCCAAAGTACCCGAAGCAGCAATCGTGCCTGTCGCAAGCGATGGCGAATATTTATTTCGCAACATGGCAGGCAGCGAAATAAGCCCCATGGCCACAACAGTTGCGCCAACAATGCCGGTTGTCGCAGCAAGCAAGGCCCCTACAAACACCACGGAAATGCCCAAACCACCCGGTATCGGCCCGAACAACTGTGCCATTGTGATAAGCAGGTCTTCAGCGATTTTCGAACGCTGCAGCATAATACCCATAAAGATAAACAACGGAATCGCGATCAATGTATCTCGTTCGGGTTCCCAAAAGACCCCTCGCAAATTGGTCACACCGGCACTCANCCACACNCCNGGCCCNCCATTGGAGAAATACGCGTCAACATTGCCGTCAAACAAATANCCACAAAGNGCTGCAAGTGCGATCGCAATGATCGAAGACCCCGGCAAAGCAAATGCCACCGGATAGCCAGACGCGAGTGCAAAGGCCATTAGAAAGACCAGAATAGCGAGAAATAGAAGTTCCATATTTAAAGACTGCCCATTGAAGATCGTGCTTGAATTAGCTTAATGCCGGTCCTTCGACCACCCGTTTACCTGGATCGCCCCGCATATCTGCGACCGATCCAAACATGTAGCTGACGAATTGAATCATCATTGAAATGGCAAATACACCGAGAAATCCAGCCATCATATATTTAACATANAGTCCGAACCCTGACTGGGTCGTTTCAAAATTGAAAATCGGTGCGTTGATGATTGAAGCTTTGCCGCCCATCCCGACNATCAAAATGGTCCAGCAAAAAGCGATTCCCATAAACAGAGAACCGACGGTATTTACCAGGCCTTTNGTTTTATTGCTAAANCCNNCGTAGAAAACATCAACCCGCACATGCCCNTCNTCNAACAAAGTGTACGCACTGGCAAACAGGAACAACGCTCCGTACCAAAACCGAACCAAGTCAGAAAAGAACGCTTGTTCGTAAGAAAAGATAAAGCGGGAGAAAACAATCAGCAATTCAGCAGCGACAATCAATAATGTCAGCCATTGGAAGCCCAGAGTACGTGTAAACATCGCAACGANAATACCAATAGCCATCACCGGCATATGCACATAAGGCCCACGAAAATGGGAGCGCCCCAAATCTTTGGCTAATTGCTCACCAACAACGTTCTGCAGCACGTCTTCAACCCGAAGGAATGAGATCGTCATATCAACAAGACCAACCAGCAACACCACCCAGAAAGCGGCACGGATGAAAAATGTATTGATAGCGGTAATCTGGTCACCGTCCGCCCGCAGACTGGTGGCAGAACTGCGTGATATATGCAGAGCCGCCACGATAATGGACAATGGATAGAGCGCGAACTGCATCCAGCTCAAAGCACCCCCTGATTTAAAAGCTGCACTAGCCCCAGGAAGCCCTGCGCCAAAGCTCAGAAAGTTGTTTACAACGAACACCGTCATCAGTGCCAAAATGCACCATCCCAACATCCGAACTGCTTTGGTAAGCCCTGTTTGAGCATCCAAAGAAGAATGATCGACCGCCCCCGCGGCCTCGGAATTCACACCAGAATTCATGGATTTGCCACCCCGATTTAAATTGAAACGCGTCGCCATTTAGTCCTAATGCATCGACGCAACATTAATAAGGCGGGGCGTGAGCCCCGCCTACGACACTTTAGTAACAAAGCATCAACTTGAAATTAACCGTTCAGAACGCGGTTACGCTGCAGCACATAAGCTGTATCGGAAATAGCAGTCCAGCCGCCGATTTCTGTACGCGCTTTAAGAACTGAATCGTAAATACGTTTGGACAGATCACTGTGATCACGCGCTTCTTCAAGCACTTCTTCAGCAGCTTCACCGAATGCATCATAAACATCGTCGTTAAACTCGCGGAGTTTAACACCATGATCATTGATCAACTTGGCAAGATACTCACCATTGTTTGCATTGGTTTCAGCACCAGTACGGCCATTTTCTTCGTTAGCCGCAGCNTGAATGATAGCCTGATGGTTTTTCGACAAAGAGCCCCACCANGAAGCATTCATACCAAGAGCAAGCTGTGAGCCTGGCTCATGCATGCCTGGGAAGTAGTAATATTTGGCTGCTTCATAGAACTTCATGAAGTAATCATTATATGGACCAACCCACTCTGTAGCGTCGATCGCGCCAGATACAAGGTTTTCATAAATCTGACCACCTGGAAGAGACACAGTAGATGCACCAAGNTTGGCAAGAACGTCGCCGCCAAGGCCAGGAATACGCATTTTCAGGCCTTNGAAATCGTCAGCGCTGTTGATTTCTTTATTGAACCAACCGCCCATCTGAACGCCGGTGTTACCCATTGCAAAGTTTTTCAGGCCGAATTCACCAGCAAGCTCATCCCAGAGTTCCTGACCACCAGCATATTTTGTCCATGCATCGATTTCAGTATATGTGAGACCGAAAGGAATAGCTGTAAATGGCGCCCAACCTGAGTGTTTGCCTTTCCAGTAGTAATCAGCAGCGATGTAGGCTTGTGAATTGCCGGAAGCAACTTCATCAAATGAATCGAATGCGCCAACACGTTCGCCAGCAGCAAAGTAATTCACTTTGATCCCGCCGTCTGTCAACTCTTCGATACGAGCAGCAAGACGCTGAGCTGGTAAGCCAAGACCCGGAAGGTCACGCGGCCATGTGGACACGATGTTCATTTCGACTACTGATTGAGCAAGAGCCGGAGCGGCCAATGCAACACCAGCACCCGCAACAGCGGTACCCGTTAAAAATTTACGTCTTTCCATTATTTTCTCCCTTAAAGTCTATGGAAATTTCAAATGTAGTTAGTATAGCTCCCCGTCAAATACTTCACCGGTCTTATCCCAAAAACCAACGATGCTTTGACATCTTCTTAAAACAGTGATTCCTGCCCCAGCAGTTTCAAAAAAACCAAAATCTGCAAAANCAAAACAACCCCTGCCTCAATTGCTTATCCGACTTAGGATACTGATTTAGCCAGAGGCNGTCAAGAACAGCTTTTGGCAAACATGGTAAATTTTGCATCTGCCAGCCCGACAGGCCTTAAATCGCAGTAATCCTGCCACACGAAGTTCATAATAATACATAAATTTCAATGCATTATCCGTAGACTCCTGATTCAAAGTCTTATCCTCATTTATTCTGTTTCACGGATACATTTTTTCAACTGAGTCCCGGGCATAAAGGACTGGATTTATACGTCATTCTTGCAAATTTCGCGCCCCAGCCCCGCACCGATGCATAAGAGGCTTCGGATGCTGATTGAAGCGCTTTTTGCGCTTGCTTTGCAAAGCCCGAATGTTGAACCAAAACGCGAAAAAAGCGCTCCCAACGACCACACCCTCAAGAACGGTCATGCAAAACCCGCCCGTGAAAATCAATTCCCGGGCGGGCTAAATCATTCAAGCAATCTAACTGGCTTAGCCAATGTCAGCTGGCAGAACATTCGCTGGAATATTCTGGTAGCAAACAGGACGCAAGAAGCGACGGATTGCCAATGTTCCAACTGAGGTTGCGCCAAAATTGGTTGAAGCAGGGAAAGGCCCGCCATGCACCATGGTGTCAGAAACTTCCACACCAGTCGGGAAACCATTGACCAAAAGGCGACCGGCCTTGCGTTCGATAATTGGCAACAAAGATTTAGCATTATCTGCATCCGCATCATCCATATGAATGGTGCAGGTCAACTGGCCGACGAATGATTTCGCGACAGCAAGCATCTCGTCAAAATCTTTCACAGTGACGACAAGACCAAGCGGACCAAACACTTCTTCGCCAAGATCTTCATTGGCCATCCATGCAGAACNTGTAGTCTGNTANAGATATGGAGTGGCNTTTCGAAGNTCACATGTGGTGGTCAANACTTCCTGAACACCGGCAGTGCCTTGAACACGGTCCCGNCCATCACGGTAGGCTTTNGCAATGCCATCAGTCAGCATNATTTGAGAAGGCGTNGCNTCAAGNGCCGCAGAAGCAGCAGCNATAAATGCATCCGCATCAGGNCCTTCNATCACANCNGCAACACCNGGNNTGGTACANAACTGNCCNGCTCCCATAGAAAGCGATCCAGCCCAGCCGGTNCCAATATCAGCNCCACGTGAACCCATAGCNGTCGNCAGCAAGAACATCGGGTTAACAGAACCANGTTCACCAAAGAACGGAATAGGCTCNGGACGNTGAGCACAAAGGTCAAACAAAGCACGGCCACCATAGAGGCTGCCGGTAAAGCCAACGGCTTTAATCAATGGGTGCTTCACCAAAGTTTGTGCAGCTTCGCGTGTGCCACCTTGTACCAGCGAGAAAATACCCGGATGCATATCAAGCGCCTTGATGGCGGCATCGATTGCCTGAGCAACAATTTCAGCGGTTCCAGGATGAGCCGAATGGCCTTTAACAACAACAGGGCAACCAGCAGCAAGGGCTGCAGCGGTATCACCACCAGCGGTAGAAAATGCCAGAGGGAAGTTGGAAGCACCAAAGACAGCAACCGGACCAATCGGGCGCTGCATCATAAACATTTCTGGACGCGGCAAAGGTGCGCGGTCAGGCAGGGCTTCATCATGACGACGATCAAGATAATCGCCTGCTTCGATATGCGTTGCAAACAAACGCAACTGGCCAACGGTACGACCGCGTTCACCTTGAAGGCGCGCTTGCGGCAAACCTGATTCCTGAACACCAATTTCAGTGATCTCGTCGCCACGTGCATCAATTTCATCAGCAATTTTGTTTAGCAATGCCGCACGATCAGCACGGCTTGAATAACCAAACGACCAAAATGCGTCTTCCGCAGCTTCAACGGCTGCATTTACGTGGGCTGAGGTTCCAACCGGATAGTCATGGGAGGGACCACTGCTTGGATCGCTGGTAAATCTGGTATCTCCGGCAACCCATTCGCCGGCAATAAGGTGTTTTCCTGTAATCATAATTTAGTCCTTTATATCGAAATTTGTAAAATCTGTTTTAGGCGCGGGCACGAAGCGTCCGCATCAAATCGCTTACGCCATAATCCCATGGCGCAACTTTTGAAGAATGATTGACCCGGTTAATTAACATACCGAGTTTGGGTGATGAAATCGTGACAACATCTCCCACATGATGGGTGAACCCCTGCCCCGGCGCACCGCGGTCTTTGGTAGGTGAAAACATCGTACCTGTATAAAGCACAAAGCCATCGGGATATTGATGGTTGTCATTGATCGTCTGGGAAACCAGATCAGTCAAATCACGGCTGATCTCGCTGATTGAAGATTTCTCGGTCCAGTTAAAATCGTCTTCGCCGGTGATTTCCACCGCAATATCCATCTGGCGCACATCATCAATTGAGAACGTATCGTCAAACAAACGAATGAACGGCCCAATTGATGCAGAAGCATTATTGTCTTTGGCTTTACCCAGCAATAAAGCACTACGACCTTCAAAGTCACGCAGGTTCACATCATTACCCAGCGTCGCACCCAAAATATCGCCATGACGGTTGACCACCATAACGGCCTCAGGCTCGGGATTATTCCATGTGGATTCTGGATGAATACCAATTTCGCAGCCCGTACCAACAGATGCCATCGGTGGGCATTTGGTGAACACCTCAGCATAAGGCCCAATACCCACTTCAAGATATTGCGACCACAGGCCTTGTTCAATCAACGCCTGTTTCAAATTTTCAGCTTCCGGTGATCCCGGTACCACACTGGCGATATCGCCACCAATGGTTTCAAAAATCTTCTTGCGCACTTCATCAGCAGCACTGGCATCACCCTTGATCATCTCTTCAATGACCCGCTCCAGCATAGAACGCACAAAGGTAACGCCCGCAGCTTTCACTGATTGCAAATCAATCGGCGACATGAACCACGGCTTATCAGCATCGTGATTATCTGGAGATGTATTGGCAAGAATTTCGTTCACGCTACCAATTTTCGTACCGGCCTTAGTATTGGCGAGAACATCACCATCGTTCAGCAGATCAGCCATGGTCAGTGCGGTAAGTTGAAATACATCATCATCACGCAACGCCACGACAACCGGCCCGGCATTGGTACCTGGCAACCAAACCCGGCCAACCAAGGCCCCGGCACAACCATCTGATGGCAGCGTATTCTTATCGTTTAATCCGGGAAACATTCAGCACTCCTTACCAAGGTTATAATTCTGTGGGTTCTATATCATGTTTTATCAAAACCAACAGGTGCCATACCAGCAGTCACACGTTTTTTTGTCTGGTTTCGCGATATAGAATGAACAAACCACTTCCAACCACAATACTCGCTCCAAATAGGCTCGTAGGAGTCGGCGTTTCGTTCCAGAAAAAAAAGCCCAATAACATCGCCCAGATGATCGTAGAATATTGAAACGGCGCAACCACACTTGCCGGCGAGGCACGCATGGCATGATTAATCAAAAAATGTGCTGTGGTCGCCACAATCCCCAACAAACAAAACAGCATAAATTCAAATCCCGTCGGCGTGATCCACACCACGGGCAAAGTGAATGATGCAGCAACAGCCATCGCAAGGGTTTGCAGAGTGATGAGACGCACCGGGTCCGCCTCGCGCAATTTGCGTGTCAAGATCATCACCATGGCAAGCCCCAAACTACCGGCAATAGCAACGAAAGCTGGCAGCGATAAAGCGGCTTCACTGGGTGGGAAAATCAACACCACGCCGCCAAATCCGGTTAGCACTGCCGCCCAACGGAGAAACCCAACTTTCTCGCCTAACATGAAAGGCGAAAGCGCCGTGACAAATATTGGTGCAGCCAGATAAATCATAAACGTGTCGGCCAAAGGCAAATAACGCACAGCCCAGAAAAAGCACGATGCTTCCGTCACCACGAAAAACAG
>JAESSK010000203.1 GCA_016764155.1 Rhizobiaceae bacterium | reverse complement strand
CTGGGCCGCTGAACGCATGGCCGATCTGGTTAAAGGTTCCAAAGTTATTCGCTCGGAAGCTGCCGGGGAACGCGGCCACCGTATGGGCAAATTGATTCAAGATCGCTATTCCATGCGCTGCTTGCCTCAATTTATGGGACCAATATTTGATGGCCTCGCAAACGCAGCACGGCAAGTTGAAATCGAGGCAAATTGCGCCAATGACAACCCATTGATCGATCCNGATNCNGGTGAAATTTTTCACACCGGNAATTTCCTTGCCCANTANACCGGCACGGCAATGGACAATATTCGCTATCTGATGGGNNTGATGTGNAANCATATTGATGTGCAAATCGCCCTGCTGATCACACCGGAATTCAGCTATGGCCTGAACCCGTCACTGGTAGGAAATATGGATGCGGGCATCAATGTCGGATTGAAATCCCTCCACCTTGGCTGCAACCAGATGATGACCCATATTTCATATTTGGGTCAGTCGATTGTGGATCGCTTTCCANCCCACGCGGAAATGTTCAACCAGAACATCAACAGTCAGGCGATGAACGCTGCCAATTTGGCACGCGATCAGTTGGATATCATGGAACACTTCCTGGCGTCAGCCGTTATGACCGGTGTTCAGGCGGTTGAACTGCGCTCAAAGCTTGCAGCCGACACCTATGACGCACGCGCCATCCTGTCGGAAAAAACCATCCCGCTCTATGAAGCAGCACGCAGAGCCGCAAAGGGCGAACCCAATGCCGAGCAGCCATTAATGTGGAATGATCTCGACGGGTTCATCCAGCCAATGGTCGAAGGCACGCTTGAATCGATCTCTTCACGTGGAGCGATCATCGAGGCCGTGAAGCCAATCACGGCATCTCTGAGAGCCTTCGCAGGCTAACAAACAAAACTCTCCCGGCTCGGTCTTATTTATNAGATTACTCTGATTCATTTACCGCCCGGGAGGCGTTCGTTGCTGGATATAGTCCCGTCAGGGCTTCTCCGTTTTCATCTCATTTATCTCCTCAAACAAGCCCCTTCCCTGTTGCAATCAATCGGCAGGCATGAATGTATAACTTTAGAAAAAGCGAAGGGAATTCAAATGTTTCAAACCACACGTGCTTATAATGGGATGGTCGTTGCCCCCCATCATTTGGCAGCTCAAGCCGGAGCGCGAGTATTGCAGGATGGCGGCAATGCCATCGAAGCAATGATCGCAGCAGCAAGCACGATTGCAGTGGTTTATCCCCATATGAACAATCTGGGTGGAGACAATTTCTGGTTAGTACATGAACCCGGAAAAGCACCCATTGGCATTGATGCTTGTGGCGCGTCTGCCCAATTG
Source organism: Rhizobiaceae bacterium (assembly GCA_016764155.1). Classification (GTDB taxonomy): domain Bacteria; phylum Pseudomonadota; class Alphaproteobacteria; order Rhizobiales; family Rhizobiaceae. The sequence continues at coordinate 5,577 of JAESSK010000203.1, read as the reverse complement.
GCCGATATCGATTTTTATAAAAATCAGGGTTATTCAACCATCCCCACACGCGGACCATTAGCCGCCCTCACGGTTGCCGGTGCCGTATCCGGTTGGCAAAAAGCCCATGCACATAGCGCAGAACATTTCGGTGGCAAGCTGCCACTCTCACGCTTGTTAGAAGACGCAACAACCCACGCAAGAAACGGCGTCAGTGTCACAGATACCCTCGTAAATAATATGAGTGCGAAACTTCCGGAACTTAAAAATCTACCGGGCTTTGCCGACGCCTATTTGGATAATGGTAAAGCACTCAAAGCAGGCGCAAGGCACACCCAAAAACAACTGGCAGAAACCCTGACACTTTTGGCAGAAAACGGTTTTGACGATTTTTATCGCGGTGATCTGGCAAGAATGATTGCAGAAGATCTTGAAGCCATCGGCAGCCCATTGCGCTTGTCTGATCTCGAACGCCATCAAGCGTTACAGGTGACACCTTTGGCGCTGGAAGTGTTCGGCCACAAAGTATTCAACATGCCACCACCGACCCAAGGCCTCGCATCCTTGATGATCCTCGGCGTGTTCGAAAGACTTGGTGTAAAAAGCGTCGAAGACTTTGATTATGCACACGGATTGGTCGAAGCAACCAAATGCGCATTCCGCGTNCGCGATGCCCANGTAAGCGATCCTGATCACATGACCAGCGATCCAAGGGATTTTCTCAAACCTGAATTTCTTGATGAATTGGCAGCAAAAGTTGATAGTGCTCGCGCGGCCCCATGGCCGGATGCAGCGGCAAAGGGAGATACGGTTTGGCTCGGTGCCATNGACCGNGAAGGCCGNGCAGTCAGCTTTATCCAGAGCGTTTATTGGGAATTNGGCGCTGGCGTCGTCCTNCCGNAAACAGGCATCACATGGCAAAANCGNGGCGTNAGNTTCTCNCTCGATGAAAACCATCATAATTGCCTCAAGCCGCTGCGGCGTCCGTTCCACACCATCCAGCCAGCATTGGCACAACTCTCCGATGGTCGCGTCATGCCTTACGGCACACTGGGAGGCGAAGGCCAGCCTCAGACGCAAGCAATGATTTTCACCCGCCACGTCCTACACGGCCAAAGCCTGCAACAGGCAGTCTCCGCGCCACGTTGGCTATTGGGCCGTACATGGGGCAGCGAGAGCACAAATTTGCGTATGGAAAACCGGTTCGATCCGGCTCTCTATGAGCAAATGCGGGCTGCCGGCCACGATGTGGAAGTTGTCGGCGGCTTCGAAGAAATCATGGGCCATGCGGGCGCATTGGTGCATCATCCTGATGGCCTGATTGAAGGCGCATCAGACCCAAGAAGCGATGGCGCTGCGGTCGGAATTTAAAAAGCTAAACGTCTTTGACGAACTCAGAGAATGCCTCGCCATAATCTGGATGCCAGCGCGAAAGCGCTGGACGTCCTTCAATGATATCGTCACCTGCCCAGCGAATGCGCAATTCATCGAGCGGTCGCGCCACATCATTATCCGGGCAAAGAATATAGAAATCCCCCGCTTCAAGGGCGCTCATCATAAAGTCGATCACCTGTTCCGGCACCCATGCCCCATCCGGTTTTTCCACGCGGTCGCGTCTGGTTAAATCAGTAAAAACAAATCCCGGAATTAGCAGGTGAGCGCTTAATTTCGCACCCTCCGTATTACGCAATTCATGTTCCAGTGATTCAGTAAATGCCTTCACACCACTCTTCGCCACATTATAAGCAGGATCTCCCGGCGGCGTGGTGATGCCCTGCTTGGAACCGGTATTGATAATCAGCCCTGGCCGACCACGCTCAATCATTGCGGGCGCAAAAACATGGGTGCCATTAATGACACCATGCAGATTGATCGCCAGAATGCGCTCCCAGCTACCAGAGGCATTAAACATATCACTGCCCGGTTGAATGGCGGCATTGTTCATCAAGATATCCGTGCCGCCGAAGCGCTCTTGCACAGCAGCTTCCAACGCCACAAGATTGTCTTTCTTGCTAACATCGCATTCCTGCGTCATCACATTTTTCATGCCATCAGACGAAGCCGCGGCAATCACCTCGGCAGCCGCAGCAAGGCGGTCTTCGCCCAGATCGGCAATACAAACACGCATCCCCATTTTTGCAAATTGCACAGCAGCTGCAAGACCAATTCCGGCCGCTCCTCCGGTGATGACGGCAACAGAGTCTGATGAAAATGCGGGATGAGCCATTTCAATATTCCTTGCAGGATAAGATGAATCTATACTTCAAGATAAAATGACACATACGCCGTTATTCTTAAAGCCTGCCATTAAATTGAATTCATCCTCACCCAATCAAGGATGTGGTTCACAAATAAAAAAAGCCCCAAAAGGGACCATCTATTCTAAACCACTAAAACAGCCAGACCTGTCCCAACAGCCTTAAAGTTGCCGGAACAGGAACAACCGGTGGGGCGTTCCGGCTGAAAGTGAAATAAAGACACGATCACCTTTTGATAATGCCTTTATTAATTTTGCCGGTATTATTTTGAGGCTTTGTAGATGGTTACATCTTCCTTGATTGTTTCCTGCACAGTAATTTGATCAATGGTTTCAGGATCGACTGCTGTCGGGTCTTTTGACAGAATAACAAAATCGGCCAGTTTACCGACTTCTATTGACCCTTTCATATCTTCCTCGAAGTGCTGATAGGCAGGCCAGATTGTCATGGCTTTCAAACCGGTCATCACATCTACGCGCTGGGCAGGGCCCAGAATGTCGCCCGAGCGCGTCCGCCTCGTTACCGTGGCATCCAACACCCTCATACTGTCAGGAAAAGCCACCGGCGCATCGTGATGCGATCCGAAGATCATTCCGCGCTGGCGTATCCAACCGGTGGGCGAGATATTTTCAGCGTGAACAGGGCCTACAGTATGGTCACGATGCCAGTCCCCCCAGTAAAATGTGTGCATTGGAAAAATCGATGGAAATATTTTGAGGTGCTGGAGACTATCGACCTGATCTTCTCGCATAAACTGCCCGTGGATCAATACGGGTCGGCGATCACCGGGGCCATTTTTCACCAACGCATTTTTTACAGAAGCAATCAGCAGATCGGTTGCTGCTTCTCCGTTTGAATGGGTCATGATTTGAATATTGTTTTTGAAGGCCCAGTCTATTGCATTGATAACCTGTTCGTTCGTAACAGCTGCATACCCCAAATAACCCGGAGCATAATCACCCACCGGGTCATAATAAGGACGGTCCCGCCAAGCTGTAAAACCCTGTGGCGAGCCATCGATTGTCAGTTTAGCACCACCCACACGCATCCGATTTTTATAGCTGCTAGATACATTGGCTTTGATATAATCTCTGTCAATCATCACATCGGGATAGGTGACAACGTCAATTTTAAAACCACCCTCTGCGGCAACTCTTTTCATCATTTCCACAATTTGAGGGTTAGGACGACCTTCTTGTCCGGTTGTATAACCAAACTTTGCCCAAAGCTCTGACCCGGCCTTGGCAAAGGCACGTCCCCCTTCCTCACCAAGCCCGCCGAGAAGTTTGGACAGAACGGCAAAGAACGCATTTTCCTCTAGGACACCGTCAGATTCGCCGTCTTTGCGTCGCCGGAAGATACCGCCAGCAGGATTTGGCGTCTCCGCTGTGATGCCTGCAAATTCCAGTGCCTTTGTATTTACCACACCAAAGTGGCCGGATTGATGAACGATAATAACCGGGATATCAGATGACACTTCATCCAGTTCATCGCGCGTGGGGTGACGCAATTCCTTCAATTGGGACTGATCATATCCAAACCCGACAATGAGTTGAGTTTTTTCAACAGTTGCAGCGTTTTTAGCCATCCAAGTCCGCAGGGTTTCCTGAAGGCTAATAATATCCGTGACTTTCCCATCCGGCGCAGCGAGGAGATTGGCTGACAAAGCCTGCACTCCGCCCATCACCACATGTCCGTGACTGTCCACAAAACCGGGCAGCATCGTACGCCCGTCAAGGTCAAAAATCTTTGTGTTTTCACCCTTATGGGTCATGATTTCAGCGAGAGCACCAACGGCAAGAATTTTCCCATCCGCCACTGCAACAGCCTCAGCACGAGGCGCATCATCGTTGATTGTAATAATTGGGCCGCCCTGATAAATCGTATCGGCAAATTCCTGAGCGCTAACGGGTGCGCACACTATGCCAAGAAAAAGGCAGGCGACTGATAGTATTCCAAATTTGCGCATGATTTATTTCACTCCGTTAATAGCGTTGCTTTCCAATTTAGGACTCTTGGCACTAAGCTCAATAAAATAAAAACATTGATAGATAACCAGAAAAACATCAATACGAAATACTTAATCAAGACCGACACTATATCAATATTAAAACATTATTGAATGTATAAAGTTAGACACACAGCCCCCTAAAAATATATTTAATACTATTAAAAATACTGCGACTGTTATGAGAAAATTTACGGCAGGCGAACCTGCTCATTTAGACAAAGCAGCACAACATGCTGACTGATTGTCAAACTAAAATCTGCATTTATGTTTGATGCCAAGGGAAACAGTTCTGGTCGGGACGGACTCTTGTTGCATCCTCTATCTGGATGCTAAGCCTTTTGCCAACCTCCCCCACTCACGGGGACCAGACTTGGTGTGTTGATGACACCAACCACAATATCCGCCAAGGACGGTTTGATCTCGTCCAGTCTGTCTTTCCAAAGCATAGTCTGCAACATGGCAGCACCTATGACCACAGGTTCAATATCGCAAAGCTTCAGCAAATTGTAACCAGCTGCAATTGACGTTCCCGTACTCAGCACGTCATCAATCAGCAACACACGTTTTCCTTTCAACAAAGGCAACATACGCGGATCCATATACAGCTGCTTTTGCTGATCGGGACTGGTGATTGAACGAAGGGGCACGGAGAGCTCATCCTGATACCAGAATTTGCGCGATGTACCCAGTGGCACATATCTGGAATGGCCAAGTTTACGAGCGGTTTCAGAGGCAAGTGTGATGCCCAATGTAGGCAGAGCAACAACAATTTCCGGTTCATATGGAGCAACCATTTCTGCCAGTTGAGATGCAAATATATCCACGACTGAAAAACTTGCCTGATTGATAATCAGAGACGCCAGCGCCCGTTTTCCGCCATCTCGTTCTCGGATAGGCAACGCAATTTGCGACCCGTCCGGAAAGCTTGCCGGATAAAAGTTTTGGTACCCGCCCACCGGCGCGCCATCATAGGTGCCCGCTGCCGATATTTCCTGCCAGAAAGCGTGAGGATGCGAAAGGAAATCGTCTGTTGTCATTGTATGGGGTGGCTCCGTGACCTAAAGTATTTCAACAACATATATGTTTTTTCCGAATGATAAAGGAGCCTTGACCGTGCTCGAAGCGATACAAAATGATTTGCAGTTTCTGGGCGAATTAAGGCGAGATCTTCACGCACATCCGGAACTTGGGTTTGAGGAAGTACGAACCAGCGAAATCGTTGCAAAACATCTGGAAGAAGCCGGGATAACGGTTCATCGGGGTCTGGGAAAAACCGGCATTGTTGGCACCTTAAAAGTTGGCGATGGTAAAAAAACCATCGGCCTGAGG
>JAESSK010000202.1 GCA_016764155.1 Rhizobiaceae bacterium | reverse complement strand
TGGTCAACTATAGCATAAGGCGTGCCGCCAGGTAATTCCGGATATGCTTTGACAGCAAGTTTTGGAACCGTGTCTCCCAAGATTTGTTTAAGTTCTCGCCTGGCGTACTCATATATATGCGCGCAACCCTCGGTTAACGGAGCCGATTTTATCAGCAACATAGGTAAAAATGTCATCTAGAATCGTCGCTCCGTTATTTATAGCTTCAGCAATATTTTCATCGATAAATTTAACCAGTTGTTTTCGAAATTCTTCAACGTCAGTTGGGTCTTTAAATTCACTGAAAACATCATCGAAAAGGCTCAGACTTTCTCCCAGTAGGTCGGCCATTTTTGATCTCACGCTTAATGCACTTTGTGCATCGCTCCGATGGGGCGGGCCGGCTGCCCGGCGCGCGTTTGAAGCGCTTGGGATGTGAGATTTTTGGCTACTAGCAGTGCGTATTTGAAATCATTTATTATTTATATGAATCAATGGGTTATTCTTTTTTTGCTAGGTGGTTTTCGCTTGAAACCTAGGCCTATCGGAAGCCGTTATTGATGCCTTCTAGTACGTGTTGGCCCGGGCACAATGTTTTTTCGCTCAAAGAGTTAAGTGATGTTTCCGTGGTGCCAAGAATGTTGTGCATGTCGCGAAATGTTGGGTCGCAATATAGCAGGCCGGTGAGAATTTCACCTTTTTCCTTGTGGGTGTGAAGGGCATTGATTGCTCCCATTCGATCACTTGGATCAAAACCGTCCTTGCCCTTATGAAGCCGGATGATTGATCCGTCGTGCAGGCCAATGTCCTTGCTCTCACCTTCACCGTATTCCGTTGTAATGTTCTCGCGAACGGGAACGAAATCTGCAATTGAACCAGCCAGAACATGATCGCGCACATAGTCATAACTACGTGTGGAAGTGGCGTGATTGTTGAACGTCACACAGGGCGAGATGATATCGATGAAGGCAAACCCTTCATGGCAAATAGCAGCCTTTAACAGAGGCACCATCTGCTCCTTGTCGCCGGAAAAACTGCGCGCAACGAAGGTTGCACCAAGCTGCAGTGCCATGGTTGGTAAATCGATATCCGACCAGAGAACTTCCGAACCCTTTTTGGTCTTTGACCCTTTTTCAGCGGTCGCTGCGGTCTGCCCTTTGGTCAGGCCATAAACGCCGTTATTTGCAACGATATAGGTCATATCCAAACGGCGACGAACCACATGGGCAAATTGCCCAAGTCCAATTGAAGCGGTATCGCCATCCCCGGACATGCCAATATATTTCAGGTTTTTGTTGGCCATGCTGGCGCCAGTGGCAACTGATGGCATGCGTCCGTGAACGGTGTTGAAGCCGTGGGATTTGCCGAGAAAATACGTCGGTGCTTTTGACGAGCAACCAATGCCTGATAATTTTGCGATTCTATGTGCCGGCAGGGATAATTCATAACAGGCCTGCACAATGGCTGCCCCCACCGCGTCGTGCCCACATCCGGCGCAAAGGGTGGACATGGAGCCTTCATATTCGCGGTAGGTCATGCCTAGTTTGTTTTTGGCTAATTTTGGGTGATGGAATTGGGATTTGATGTAACTCATGAGTTCACCTTTTTCCGCTTCATTTTTGCCGGGGCTGCCGAGATATTTTGTAAAATAGTGCCGCTGATAAAACTGGCAGTGATNGGCATGCCGTCANAATGGGTGACCTTGACCAGTTTNGCCGGGTTTTGTTCCAGTTCATTGACCAATAGNTTTCNCATNTGNCCNTCGCGGTTTTGATCNATCACGAAAATCTGGTCGCGNGCTTCNATGAAATCAAGCACTGTCTGGCTGAATGGAAANGATTTGATGCACATGCCATCGACATGATGNCCNTGNGCNCTCAACAGGTCGAAGGTCTCATCCATCGCCACATCGCTCATGCCATAATAAATCACGCCGGTTTTNCTNCCGGTGTTTTGTTCGTGCATGACGGGCTGGGGNATNATTTCNGATGCGGTATGGAACTTTCTCTCNAGNCGTTCCATNTTTTGTACGTATTCTTCGCCNCGTTCTGTATAGGCAGCGAACTGGTCGCGCGAGGTNCCTCTGGTGAAGAAAATGCCTTTGTCCGGATGGGTTCCGGGATAGGTGCGNTAGCAAATNCCATCNCCGTCCACGTCGAGATAACGACCAAACTGTTCGACNTCGTCCAGCTCCTTTGCATTTAGNACTTTGCCGCGATCATAGACNCGCTCATCNTCCCACGATAACGCCGGAGACAATTGGTCATTCATGCCCAAATCAAGATCGCTCATCAAGATGATTGGNGTTTGTAGGCGTTCCGCCAGATCGAATGCTTCGGCACTCATATCGAAGCATTCTTTGGGTGAGGAGGGGAACAGCAATATTTGTTTGGTGTCGCCGTGGGACGCATAAGCGCAGGTCAAAACGTCTGATTGTTGGGTACGGGTTGGTATTCCGGTGGAGGGGCCAGCGCGCTGGATATTCATCAGCACAAATGGAATTTCGGCAAAATATGCCAGTCCCAGAAATTCGCCCATCAAGGATATGCCAGGACCACTTGTGGCAGTGAAGGAACGTGCTCCGTTCCAGCCAGCACCAATCGCGATGCCGATGGCGGCAAGTTCGTCCTCGGCCTGCATGATGGCAAAATTCTTTTTGCCCGATGCCGGATCAATTCTTAGCCGATTGCAGTATTTTTCAAAACTTTCAACAACCGACGTGCTCGGCGTTATCGGATACCAGCCAACCACTGTCGCGCCGCCATATACCGCGCCAAGACCGGCTGCGGTATTGCCATCGATCAAAATACGGTCGCCTACTTTATCAGAACGCTTCACCCGAATAGAAAGCGGGCAGTTGAAATGGGATTTGGCATATTGGTAACCCAGTTCCAGCGCGTGAACATTGGGTGCTACCAGTTTTTCTTTTCCCTTAAACTGATCGGCAACAAGGCTCTTTAGAATTGAAAATTCCATATCCAAAAGTGCCGCCAAAGCGCCCACGTAAATGACATTTTTAAATAGCTGGCGCAGGCGCGGGTCGGTATATTCACGCAGGCAAATTTCAGAAATCGGCATGCCAAGATAAGTGATATCCCTACGGATTAAGCGCGGGTCGATTTCCTTGGTGGAATCGTAGAAGAAAAATCCGCCCGGTTCGACAATTTCAACATCATCTCTCATGCTTTGGGAATTCATCGCGACAACGATATCGGGTCCGCCCTCGCGGCGTGCCAGATAGTTTTTCTCGCTGATGCGAACGTCATACCATGTGGGCATGCCTTGAATATTGGAAGGGAATATGTTGGTCGGGCTTACGGGTATCCCCATTCGAAACAGCGCCTTGGCAAACATTGCATTGGCGCTTGCTGAGCCTGTGCCATTGGTATTGGCGAAGCGGATGACAAACTCGTTTACTGACTTGATCTGTTTTACCATCACGTGGCCTGGTGTGCGTTGAACAGAAATTTTTGCATATCCCATGCCCCGGTCGGACATCGCTCGGCGCAAAGCCCGCAATGGAGGCAGACGTCTTCGTCTTTCACCATGATTTTTTTACTCTTCAAGGCGTCGGAGACGTAGATATCCCGGTCACTTTCGAGGGCCGGAACTTTCAAATGGGCGCGTAGATTGGTTTCAGTGCCGTTTTCGATGAAGTTGATGCAATCCATCGGGCAGATGTCTTCACAAGCCACGCATTCGATGCATTTTTCTTCAAAAAACACCGTTTGAACATCGCAGTTCAAACATCTGGCAGCTTCACTCAAAGCAAGTTTTTCATCGAATCCAAGTTCAACTTCTGCGAAGAGGTTTTTAAGCGCTTCGTCCAGATCGATGATTGGTACATTATTGCGTAGATCATCGGAAATAACCGACTGATAGGACCATTCGTGAATGCCCATTTTTTGCGAAGCGATGGAATAGTGCCCGCCGGGCACGTCATTGACGTCCTTTCCATCCTGTAGGAACCGATGAATGGCTGCACCTGCAATATGGCCTTGGGCAACTGCTGTAATGATGTTTTCGGGACCGAAGGCTGCATCGCCACCGAAGAATACTTTTTCATTGCTGGTTTGGAATGTCTCTTTGTTGACAACGGCCATGCCCCAGTCATCGAACTCAATGCCGATATTGCGTTCAATCCAAGGGAAGGTGGCGTCCTGACCGATTGCCACCAAAACAAGATCGCATTCAACCAGAACCGGATCTTCGCCGGTTGAGATCAGTTTCCGCTTGCCCTTGTCCCAGCTGGTTTCAACCCGGTCAAATTCCACGCCGATAAATTTACCGTCTTCGACCACATAGCGAAGCGGTGAATGATTGGGAATGATGGTGATTTTCTCGGCCATGGCGTCTTCACGCTCCCATGGGGAGGATTTCATCTCATCATAGGACGAGCGCACGATTGCCTTTACGTCCTTGGCACCAAGACGAAGCGCTGTGCGAGTGCAGTCCATCGCGGTATTTCCACCGCCAAGGACGATCACACGTTTTGGTGCCTTTTCAATGTGTTCAAATGTGACGCCAGCCAACCACTCAATGCCGATTTGCACATGGTCGCCTGCGTCTTCCAGACCCGGCATATTAAGGGGGCGTCCGCTGGGGGCTCCGGTTCCAACGAATACGACATCAAAGCCTTCGTCGAGAACCTCTTTCATGCTAGTCAGCTCTTTGCCGAAACGGGTTTCAACACCCATATCCAGTACGATATTCACTTCTGAATTGATGGTTTCTTCAGGCAGTCGAAAGGTCGGGATTTGCGTGCGCATCATGCCGCCAGCGCGACTATCGCGTTCAAACAAAGTTATCTCATAGCCCAGAGGCATCAAATCGCGTGCAACGGTCAGGGATGCGGGGCCACCACCAAGCAAGGCAAGCTTTTTGCCATTTTTCTTGGTCGGAATTTTGGGGAGCCGATCGGTAATATCTCCCTTATTATCGGCGGCCACACGTTTTAGACGACAAATTGCTACGGGCTCTTCTTCGATCCGCTGGCGGCGACATGCAGGTTCGCATGGACGGTCACAAACGCGTCCCAAAATACCGGGAAAGACATTGGCTTCCCAGTTCACCATGTAACTGTCTGTATAGCGTCGGGCTAAAATTAAACGAATATATTCAGGTACCGGTGTATGCGCCGGGCAAGCATACTGGCAATCAACCACTTTATGAAAGTGGGTCGGGTCAGATATATTGGTCGGTTCCATAGCGAATTATACTCGTTACCTATTGCCTAAACACGCATCTGAAAAACGTAGAGTGCTTAAAAATGATACCAACATTGTATGAACAAATTAGCAATTGAAATCTGGGCTGTTGCTGTCATGCTATAGTCGTATGGATGGAGGATGCTAATTTTCTCCCATTCTCAAGTGAATGCAAATGATGTCATGTTCTAATTTAGCGGCAATGTAAGTTTGATCTACGGCTTCATTTGGCTTGAGATCAATCTTGAATTTAGGGTGCCAATTTCTTATCAATTGTATTCAAATTTACTAGCAAAAACGTCGACGCCAATCGCCCATTTTCCTGTTTGAATCGGACGGCAATGTTGCGCCCATAAATCTAATCAATGGCCGAATGGCAACGCAATGGATTTTGCAACGCTACTCAGTTCCATCGACAAGATGCAGGATAGAGACCATTTTTGCAGGTGATGCTATCAATCCATTCCTGCCTTCGGGAGGTATGTTTTCTCAGGATGTCTCGGCAAGAAATCCGGTGATTGACGCATGCACTTCGTCGATTTTATTTTCAGCAATCATGAAGTGCGCGCCGTTTTCCACCACCACATAGCGTTTGACGTTTGATTTTAGACTATTGAGCAAACGGGATGCGTCTTCGTGGGTGGAGACAGGGTCGTGCGATCCCCGAATTAACAAGGTGGGAACATTGATATTATTGCTATTATACAATGGCTTACCATCATAAACTTCGTGTAGATCGGCAATCGTGCCATTGGGTACTCGAAAATCAGGGCGCCCCGTATGACCATCCCGGTTGTCATCCTCAATACAATTGTCTGTTAGGGCTTCAAGAATGCCATCAGGACGCCAAAGCGACTTATCCTGCACCGGAATTTCTGCGTCCCATCGGTGCTTTAATTGTTCTGGGGCAACGTTTCTATATGCGCCCAAAGATGCGGCTAGGGGAGCAACGGACGTACTCAGCCAGTCCGGGCGTTTTTGGGTTTCGCTATAAAGCGGTGCGTATAATACCAAGCGGCGAATATTGATTTTTGGATTCTCTGCAACCAATTTTCCGCAAATTATTGATCCCCATGAGCCGCCCAATAAATCAACTTGCATTGCATCGCTACGAGCTAATATGAAATCGATTGCGTCGATGACATCCTGCGTTACATCGCCTGCTCGTGCATAGGGGGCATTCTCATGTGGTGGATGATCGAAACTCTCCGGTTGGCTTGAACGTCCATAGCCTCGAAGGTCGACTGCAAATACGTGAAACCCGTCCATTGCCAAACGGTCCATCCAAGACCAGCCGGGCAAGGGATTATCCCACAATACGCTCGGGATGGTTGCCCCATGGACCAGCAATAGAGGAACCGAGTGCCGCGAAGCCAAATTGGCAGGCCTGCGTTCCCTCAAATAAAGTTGCAGCGATGGGTCGCTTGATGATTGTACGCGATGTTCCATTCTTTGGACTTCATCATCAATGGATGGCTGTTTTGTCATAGCAGGGAAGGGAGCGCTGTTATCAGTTTCGGGAAGATCGAAAACAGTACGAGGCCAATTAGAAAGATTGCCACAACAGGCCATGCACTTTTGTAAATCTCGTTTAGCGGGACGTTTTTTGCGGCCCCCTTGAGTGCGAAGAGCGTGTAGCCAAAGGGCGGTGTGATGCTGCCGATGGTGAGGTTGATGAGGAACAAGGTCCAAAACCACATGGGATCAAAGCCGTAGGTTCGAATGATTGGTTCATAAAGAGGGATTGCCAATAAGAGGAATGCAAACTGGTCGATGAACATGCATAAAATCAATGGAACTAGCATCAGCACGACGAACATCATCCAGCCCTCGATTTGAAGGTTTCCGACAAAATCGATTAGGCCAGCGGTTGCTCCCAGAGAGGACAATAATTGTCCAAATAGTTTTGAACTTGCGACAATCAACATGATCATCGAACTGATGCCCACCGCAGATTTTAGAGATTCCCAAATCAGTTCTTTCGTTAGGCGCTTATAGATCAGTGCCGTTACAATTGCGCCCAACACGCCGGAAGCGGCTGCCTCCGATGGGGTTGCGACCCCCAGTAGAATCAGCCCCATCACAAAGAAAATTACGATGCCGAATGGAAGGGTGC
>JAESSK010000201.1 GCA_016764155.1 Rhizobiaceae bacterium | reverse complement strand
TGAATAAGGCACGATAAAGCCGCTGCCGAATAAACAATGCCTTTAGATCCCATACCCGCTTCGGTCAGGCCCAAATGCAAAGCATAATCACATCACAGGGCGCAATGAAAAATCTCTGGTTGAAACCTGCGAGAACACCTCATCCACCAAGCATCCAATGACATGGGTGGTTTGCGATGTGGCTGAAGAAGCCCTCATCAAATCATCTGTCGCTGAAGTCGTGGAGCGCCATGGTCGCATCGACACGCTGATAAATTGTGCTGGCGTCAACAAGCGTATGCCCGCAATCGATTATACCGCCGAAGAATTCGATAACATCATTCACATCAATCTGCGCGGAGCATTTTTGATGTCGCAGACCGTCGGCAAGGTGATGATTAAGCAAGGTTCCGGCAACCAGATCAACATCGATAGTTTCACCAGCCATGCACCGCTAACCAATGTCACCCCCTACTCCATGACCAAGGCCGGCATGACTGGAATGACTCGCGGGTTAGCGCTTGAATGGGGCAAATACGGCGTGCGTATCAACGGCATCGCACCGGGGTTCATCCTCACCGATCTCAATAAGAAAATGTGGGAAGATGAAAACCTGCAAGCATGGAACCAAGCGGTCACGCCAGCAAAACGCATGGGCGCACCAGTCGATCTGGCAGGAGCCGCCATGTTCCTCGCCTCCCCTGCAGCAGATTTCGTTTCTGGCCAAACCATCCGCGTCGATGGCGGTCTATCGGCNGGCTTGAACTGGCCGATCGAAAANGATTTCGACGTTTCGTTAAACGACTGANTNAAAAATNACTTTTCTCCGGTAGCAAACTCATGCTACCANACTTCCGTAAGCCTAAATGCTTGCATGTTCTCAGGGCGGGGTGCAATTCCCCACCGGCGGTAAATGGATTATCCACTAACTGGATATCCATGTAGCCCGCGAGCGCCTTTGTTAGTCAATTTTCAAAGGGTCAGCAGATTCGGTGTAATTCCGAAGCCGACGGTTAAAGTCCGGATGGAAGAGAACAGGAAAATAATAGGAAAATAGCGCCATTAATGGGCGACTATGNTCCGTTATCACCTGTGCGTCCTGAATCTATTGGTAACAATATTAAAGGATACACCGATGATTCAGACCTGTTATTCGCATTCGATTTGTCTCTCTGTTGAGGGAGCCAACTGATGCAACTTTATTCAAAAACAAACTCTGCCTATACTGGCGCTGGTTTCATGGTTGCCGCTGGGGCAATCTTTGCTATCGTCAATGTAGGCACACAATATTCAACATCAAAATTGGGGCTATCGTCTTCAAGCATGGCCTTCTGGCAATATTTTGTAGCTTTGTTGGTGATGCTGCCATGGCTCTTTAAAACCAGATTATCGATGCTGAAAACCGACCGCTTGGGCCTNCATCTTTTNCGGGTTATTGTATCGGCTTTCGGCGTGCAGTTCTGGCTCTACGCCCTNTCAAACGGCGTNCCNATCTGGCANGCAATNGCNNTNNTGATGACNTCNCCGTTTTTCGTAACCNTAGGTGCCGCAATNTTCCTGAANGANGAAGTNGGCTTCGCCCGCCTCACCGCNACTTTGGCAGGNTTCGTTGGCGGCATGATTGTATTGCAACCATGGGCCGATGATTTCACAAACATTGCATGGTTCCCAGTGATTGCCGCAGCGCTTTGGGCAATTTCCTCGATCAATACCAAGCAATTATCTTCAACCGAAACTCCACAAACAATGACGCTTTATCTGTTGCTATTGCTGGCGCCAATCAACGCAATTTTGTGGACGTTGGAAATGTTAGGTTCCGGTGCGATTGATAAAATCTTCGTGCCAACTACCGATATCTGGCCCTACGTTATTGGCATCGGTATATTGACAGCCCTTGCTCAAGGTTCAATCGCGCTTGCTTATAAGATCGCCGACGCTGCCTATATCCAGCCTTTCGACCATATTAAAATGCCGCTCAATATTCTGGCAGGCTTCATCGTCTTTGGGTATTTCCCAACCGGAAATTTCGCGATTGGAGCTGCGATCATCGTTCTCGCCTCATTGTTTGTAATGCAGCATGAAGCCAGAAAGCTCAAAACGAAGAACGCATAAAAACATAATCGCCGGACAAATACGCCTAGTGAATTTGTCCGGCGACTGTTTTAATTCTTATCAATCACCCGATGAGCCAATTCAAATATCTGCTTTTTAAGGTGGCCTTCTGATTTCTGCGCGCCTGAATCTATCCATTGTTGGATCAACGCAAAAACACCCCCAAGAACGAAGTCCGTCTGATCATCCGTGACCAGAATATTTACATCATCCATCTCATGTTTGAANACNCCACGCATGACAGCCTTAAACCGCGATAGGATTACCTGACCNGAAATNGACCGGTTGGCATGATAATATAACTCCCTGCTTTCGGAGATGTGATCCACCAACCATGAAAGCGTGGCGATCTCCCCCTCTTTGCACGGCATCTCGGCAACGAACGCTTTGACACCATCNTCGCTTGANGCGAACACATGATCAAGCAAAGCAATCTTGTTATCAAAATGCACGTAGAACGAGGACCGGGCCACATCAGCCCGATCACAAATCATCTGGATTGAAATATCATCCCAATCGGTTTCATGGAGAAGCCCGACCATCGCCAANCTCANGGCCTCGCGGGTTCGCCTGATCCGGCGATCTACNGTTTTATCAGTCATAAAACCACTTTCTGTCCGATAAGCTGCAAACCATCCACAACACGTCCTTCGATAAAATTACCAACTGGATAATNGTCTGAAATCGAACACTTGTCCATAAAATTTATCGAGGTCTTCCATGAGCCAATCCGATCCCACAACCACTCAGGCATCCATTGCCAGAACAATTATTCGCTGGGGCCTGTACCCTTTTAGTTGGTGCATCGTCCTCACAGCTTTTTATCTGATCCAGACATCAGCAGCAGACCCACGAACCATTTGGGGGGCCAATGCAGGNATCCTNGCCGCCCTGTATTTAGTGATTGAATTCTTCTTTCCCTATGAGCGTCGATGGGCAATGACGTTTCGATCTTTTGTTTCGGATCTAAAATTCATCGTTGGAAACAGCCTGACCGTTGCCGCCATGTCGGCGCTGCTGGCGATATTCACAATCACAATATCTGGCGATTTNAGTGGCCCGGNAAGCAACTGGTCTCAACCAATTCANTTGATCGCCTGCCTGCTGATATTCGAAGCTTGCAACTACGCCATTCATCGCGCGATGCACGAAGGTCGTGGCTGGCTTGGTCGTTTCTTCTGGCGCGTACATTCNGTGCACCATCTGCCGCCACGGCTCTATCTGATGATGCACGCCGTNTTCCACCCAATCAATGGCATCATCATTCAGGGCATGGTTATTGTCACACCGATCTGGTTGATGGGATATGATCAACAAGTGGTGGTGATGTTTTTAATNNTCAACGGAATGCACGGNCTNATCAGCCATTTCAATGTGGANGTACGGATGGGNTGGGCNAACTATTTGTTCATTGGCCCNGAAACCCANCGNTATCACCACAGCGCCAATTTCAACGAGGCAAAAAATTACGGAGCAACGCTTTCAATCTACGACCAGCTATTCGGCACATTCATCTANCANCCCGGCGTNCCNCCCAAAGAACTGGGCGTTCATCCNGATACCGGACTGCCGGAATATGANCGCTTCTTAGAAGTGATGACNTTNCCGTTNCGCAANGNNTAANACACAATTCCATCAAACAATTTACGCGCCGTNCGAAGCATTGCGGCGCGTTTCACGGAACCATCAGCGTCCAAATCCAATATGGTCGTGGTCGCACCNGTNGGNTGTTCAATCAACAATTCCTTGCGATCCCCTGCTGGAATAGCCGCAAGCTTTGATGCAGGTCCATCATCGAGCAAGCAGGCAGTCGCCACACTAACCGCACCCAATACCCCAATCGAAGCATGGCAACGATGCGGAATGAAGGTTCGCGTGGTGATCGTGCCGCCATTCTTAGGTGCCGCAACCAATGTCATTTTTGGTGT